>CAYYFY010000007.1:0-17512 GCA_964471035.1 uncultured Eubacteriales bacterium | reverse complement strand
AGGTGCCAAACTCAATAGGCTGACACATCGGCACACCGAAAGCCGATATACGCTGCATCATTTCAAACTCGGATTTCTTTTTGTCGTACTGCTCAGCCGACGAAACGCGAAGCAGATATTTCGTGCTGTTTGCAGTTGTGACGCAGTATTTTTTATCGCCCGACCAGCCTTTGGTGATTGGTTCAAAGGCAATTATATCTCTGTATCTCATACATCTTTCCCGCAAAAATCAATATCATATCGCTTGCCGCCATGATACAGCACGCCGTCGGTCAACCTGATGCAAAGAACACAGGTGTTTTTATCGTTCTCATTTATGTGACCGTTGTCGTACCACCCAGCAAAAGCCGTATCATGCCCAAAGCGCTCCTCCATTAATTGCTTTTCAGATTTTTTCATTTCAGCAATTCCTCCACTTCTTTACTTATAGTCTGATTGATTTCTATGTCATACTGTGTTATAATTCATATATCGCCAAGAATCAGACGATAACTTGCCGTAAAGAAGGATTACATCAATGAATCCAAAATTTAATATGACACAAGAACAGAATATCTTTGTAGCAAAGCGGAATATCGTTGACTATATCTATAAAAGCGCGAAACTTGAGAGATTGGGCGTTACCTATCCCGACACCGAAACCATTTTTAACGGCATATCTGCCCCCGGCGTGAAGGTAACGGATATTATCGCCGTGAACAACCTGAAAAGAGCGTGGCGGGTGATAATCTCGTCTATAACGCCGGATATATCCGCACAATGCCGGTATCCATCGGCGGCACCAACCGGAAGCCTGAAATGCCGAACGAGGATGAAATAAAGGCTGAATTAGCGGAGCTGCAAGCAATGGATAATCCCACAGAAAGAGCTATACATATAATGCTTTACTGTATGCGCGGGCAGTTCTTTCTTGACGGCAACAAGCGCACCGCCATGTTGGCAGCCAATAAGGAGATGATCGCGAACGGTCAGGGTGTTATCTCTGTCCCTGTTGAACTGATACCTCAATTTACGCCGCTGCTTGTCAAGTTCTACGAAACAGGCGATATGAAAGAGGTTGCCCGGTTTATATATAACAACTGAATTGACGGCATTGACTTTTAGAAATGAGCCGACGAAAACTGAGGTCGCTACAATTTACGGGCGGCTTTGTTTTTTATACTCCGCGTTTAGACGCAAAAGCTGCCGTTGTTCTTTTTGCTTACGAACGGCGTTTTTTCTGCCGGTATACTCAAAAGCGCACCCCCTGATGATTACTTACATGAAAATCAGGCAAAATCGAGAGCTTCTTCTTTTCTTTTGTACAGCTCTTTTTTTAATTCTTCGACGATGTCGGCATACGCCGGATCGTCGTATACGCTTTGCAGCTCCAACGGGTCCTTTTCGAGGTCGAACAGCTCCCACTCGGGCGGCTCCGGACTTCCCAGAAGCGCGGGATCTTTGGTCCTAAAGAACGGACCGGGGGTGTCGAGCTTATCCGCGTAATAATAAATCAACTTATATTTATGCGTACGCAGTCCGTAGTGCGCGTAGACGTTGTGGCTGTTGTCCTTGTGCATCCAGTAGCGGTAGTACATCGACGTCCGCCAGTTTTCGGGAGCGGTGCCCGAAAAGAGCGGGCGCAGGCTCTCGCCCTGCATAGCGGGCGGGGCGGGTATTCCCGCGAGGTCGAGAAAGGTCTTGGCGAAATCGAGGTTGAGCGCCATGGCGTCACAAACGCTACCCGGATTTATCTCCCGCGGATAGCGGACGACAAAGGGCATCCTTAAGGATTCCTCATACATGAAGCGCTTGTCAAACCAGCCGTGGTCGCCGAGGAAAAAGCCCTGATCCGACGTGTAGATAACCAGCGTATCCTCCGTCAGGTTCTCTCTGTCAAGATAGTCGAGAAGCCGCCCGACGTTGTCGTCGACAGACGCGATACAGCGCAGATAATCCTTTAAGTACCGCTGATATTTCCACCGCTTCTGTTCGTCGGGGCTAAGCTTTTTCGGCGGTGTTCCCTTCGTATCGATCGGCGTCAGCTCCTCAATACGCATTCTCGCCTCGCGCGCGGCGGCGGCGTGACCGCTGTGGTCGTCGTCAAAGCTGTCGGGCAGCGGGATGTCGGCATTCTTATACATCCCACTGTGCTTTTTATCCGGCTCCCACGGACGGTGGGGCGCCTTGTGATGGCACATCAGCATAAACGGTCTGTTCTTGTCCCGCTGATTGAGCCAATCGATTGAAATATCGGTGATAAGGTCGGTCGCATAGCCTTTTTGCTTTGCTCTTGTACCCATTTCAATGAAATCGGGATCGTGATATTCGCCCTGTCCCGGTAAGATGTTCCAGTAATCAAAGCCGGTCGGGTCATGGTCGCCGCCGTGGCCGAGGTGCCACTTGCCGACAATGGCGGTCTGATAGCCCGCCGCCTGAAAAAGCTTCGGAAAGGTCGTCTGCCGCCCGTCCAGCTTCTCGTCAAGGGTGCGTACACCGTTGAGATGCGTATGCTTTCCGGTCAGAATGACCGCACGGCTGGGCGCGCAGATGGAGTTTGTGCAGAAACAGTTGTCAAAACGCATCCCCTCTGCGGCGATACGGTCGATATGCGGCGTTTCGTTGATCTTACTCTTGTAACAGCCGATGGCGTGGGCGGCGTGGTCGTCCGACATAATAAACAGAATATTCGGCGGTTTCATAAGCAGGCTCCTTTTGTTGCTTTATCACGATAATACTACCGATACGGTACCGTGTCAAAGCAATATTCGAAAATACAGTTCGCCACGGCTAGAAGATCGCCGATAAAGCCTTATGTACGCGGGTGGGGTTCCCCGCCGCCGAACAGCTTCGTTTCTAAGACGCATACCGCGGTCGTAATCGGGATAAACAACGTTCATGATCAGTACCTCTCCAGCGGTTTGGAAGGATTGCTTTTAAGGTTCATGCGCTTTCTGACCGAAAGCAGCGGTACGGCGGCGAGCCCAACGGCGGTGAGCGCCGGAGAGGCGGCGGCGAGCGCGAGCCAGAGTGCGCCGAGGAGTATCTCCCCCGCGTGGCTTTTGTAATGCGGCAACTGCTTGTTCGGTGCGGGTTCTTCTCTGAAATCGAAATTGTTATTGCCATCAGGTACAAAGTTATTGAACAGCATCGGCTCGAGTATTTCTTTGCAGGTGTAGCCGAGCAGCATTTTGTTGCGCACATCGCAGAACGGCTGGGTGTCGATGACGCTGTCAGCGACGGCGGCAAGCCCCATGACTGCCTTGAATTCGGGCGTGTCAGGGGTGTATTGCCCGTCACCCGACTGCATATTGAGAAGCAAATCCATAATGAGGTCGAATATTTTGCGCTCTTTAATGCGCGCGTATTCGGCAGGAGTCAGCTTTGAAGAAAAGCGGCAGAGCGGATAGATATGTTTCACCTGCATCGCCAAAATGGCTTTACCAGACGCGCCGAGCCGCTCAACCTTTTCGCGCTGCTCGCGGATAAAATCGGCGCGCAGAAATTCCTTCACCGTTTGCCCGAAGTCGTAGTCGGGTATGGCTTCTATCTCGATACATTCGGTTATGATACGGCCGTTCTGACCGTCGAGGTCGATTTTGCGGTACTGCGGCGGAAAGCTTCTGGGCGAGGGCGTCGTCATATCGCAGAGCAGATTGCCGCGATCCGAGCGCATGAAGCCGACGTCGCAGAAGTGTGAATGACCAGACAGCACAAGGTCGATGCCGCAATCCGCCAGCGCGTGACCTACTGAGGGTAATCGCATATTGCGGTACTTCGCGCCGAGCTTATAGCCGGGCACGGGCGGCAGGAGCGGGTGGTGCGTACAAGCGAATACGAACGCGCCCTGTTCCTTTGCTTTTTTGACGATACCGCGTATCCATTGAAAGCACGACGGCGGATAGGTGCAGCTGACGTTGTCGGTCGCCTCGACGTTCCGAAAATTGTCGTTGAGCATGATGACCCACGTCTTGTCGTCGAGCGCGCAGCAGTACGACCAGCTCTCGGCGTTTTCGGTGAAGGCATCCTTACGCCCGAAATCGTAATACATTTCCCAGAGCTGCTGCGGGCTGCAAGCCTCAAAAAAGCGCGGGGTGATATTTTCGTCGGAAAACTCCTTTTCATCTTCGGCAAGCTTACGGTAATGGGCGGCTGTATAGTCGTCCGGCGAAAAGGCGGGATTCCTCCACGGTGCTTCTTTATAGCGCGGCTCGCGGTTTCTCGTTTCCTTGACGTATCCGCGCAGAAACTGCGTGTCGTGCGTCGCGGTCGTGACGAACACGCGCTTGCCTTTATCCTGTAAACCGCGCAGAACCTCAATTAACTCCTCGTGGCTTAAGCGGTCGCCGGAATTGGTCAGGTCGCCGGTAATCAGAACAGTGTCGGTTTCCTTGTCCTCGCCGACCTGCCTTAAAGCCTCCAGCGTCATTTTCGTGCTTAGGCTCAGATGCCTGCGGCGGTCGTCTTTTATCATGTCCTTCCCCCCGTTTTCAAGGGTACAGGGCGATACATAGTGAGTGTCCGACAGCACAAAGAATTTCATAGCGCGCCTCCTTTTATTGATTGTAGCACGATTTTCATATCGTGGCAAGAACCGCTTTACACCGGACAGGCTTTGTGCTATGATGACAGCGGTTAAATTCATTTTTAAGAAAGCGAAGGAATAAAAAGCATGAAAGCAAAAACTGCCGCCGTCACCGCCGCCGCGGCGGCGCTCGGCGCGTACGCCGCTTATGACGTATATAAAAATTTTTCTATCGGATTTCCTCCCGAGAAACCCGATTCCGACGAAGGGTCCGGGCTTATCCACGAGCTGCTGCTCTATCTTGAGCAGCCGGAGCTTGCCGAAAAAAACGGGATTACCATTGACGATACCTACATCGTCAACGCCGTGCTGCCGTTTAAGCGCTACGTCGACGGGCGGTATGACTGCGCGGATTTCCGTATGCAGTCGGCTATGCGTCTGCTCTATACCCACGAGGAGGAGCTGAAAACCATTTCGCCGCACGGGTATAAACTGCTCTGCGATACGTTTCTCGGTGAGAAATACTGGATGACCGAACCGGGGTCGGACTCCGCCTGCTACTGGTCGGAAAATCATCAGCTTTTATTCGCCGTCAGCGAGTATCTCGCCGGTCAGAAGTGGCCGGACACGAAGTTTTACAACGACGGCGCGACGGGCAGGGAGCATATGGAGCGCGCGAAAAAGCGCATCGGCTGCTGGATGGCGCATCGGTTTTATTTCGGCTACACTGAGTTCAACTCGTCGAATTACTATCTGTTCGACGTCGGTCCTGCCGCGAATTTTATCCAGTTCGCCGCGCCCGAGGACAAGGATATGGTCACGCAGATGAAGATATGCCTTGACCTGCTGTTCTACGACATTGCCTCGAATATGTTCGACTATACCTTTATAGCCCCGACCGCGCGCGCCTATGCCGACAATATGGTCGGCGGCGACGGCGACCGGATACGAAAGCTCACCGATATGGTCTGGGGCTTAAACGATAATCACAAGACGACATCTGCCCATATGCTGATTCAATTCGTCTGCATGATGAACGCCAAAGACAAGGACGGCAAGCCGCTGTACGAGGTGCCTGCGGCGCTGCTTAAAATCGGCAAGGACAAAGGGACGCGCGTCATCAAGTCCTCCACGGGGCTTGATGTGTCGGAGCTGCCCTGTAAGGGGCTTGTCGGGCACAGTGACGAGCAGATCATGTTGCAGTTCGGCATGGAGAGCTTCACGAACCCCGAGGTCATCCATAACACCGTCACCTATCTGCGCAAGCACGGGATGTTCGAAAGCAGCTTCCTTAATTATTTCAAAGTTTTAAATGTCAAGGCAATGCGCCCGAAGCAGGTTGTGGAGTTCATCAGCAAAAAGGGCAACCCGATGCCCAACGGCATCGCCCAGCAGCGCGCCAATCTCTATACCTACCGCACGCCGTACTGCCATCTTTCCTCTGTGCAGAAATATCACCCCGGCTCTTACGGCGCGCAGCAGATGCTGTCGGTACTAAATTTCGGCGGGGCAAGCGTCGTCTTTACGGCGCATCCGGCGCGGCACGAATCAAAGAAAACCGTCAACGCCACGCCCGGCTACTGGGCGGGCTTCGGGCGCGCCCCGCATATCGCACAGTTTGAAAACGTGCAGCTGCAGCTCTTTAAAATACCGAAAATGAGCGGATTTCTGGAGCTGTACAAGGTGCCGCAGTTTACCCATACCTATCTGCCGGAGGCCTTCTTCGACGAGGTGCGCGTTGAGGGGAAATATGCGTTTGCTAAAAAAGGCAAGGGTTACGCCGCGCTGATCGCCGCGTCAGACGTCACCTATAAAGCCTTCTCTTTGGATTCGGCTGCCATTCTGAAAAACGGGCTTACCGACCACCCCGACAAGCGCTTTGACCTGATTCAGGAGGGCGCCGACGCGTTTTGGATTTATGAAATCTCCGATGAGACCCGCGAGAGCTTCGAGGCGTTCATCGCCCGTATCAAGAGCAATTCCGTCACCTTTACCGACGACCGCCTCGTCTACAGGAGCGGCGACAAGGTGTATGATCTCGCCTATGATCGGGATTTCCGCGTCGACAACCACGTGATGCCGACCGACTATAAACGCTTTGAGAGCGGTTATATCACCGCGGAACGCGAATCTTCTGCGATGACCTTCGAATTTGAGGGCTCGTCGCTGATGCTCGCCTTTGACAACGCCGTACGGGTGATTTCATGAAAAGGATACCGCTAAAGGACAGGACTCTCCCCCGCTACACGCGGGGCGAGGAAATTTTCAATATGGTTTCGCATATCGTCGGGGGCGCGTTCGGCGTCGGCGCGCTGCTGGCGTGCATACTGACAGCCGCCTGGCACAACAATGTCTGGGGCATCGCCTCCGGCGCGTTCTACGGCATATCGATGATCGCCGTTTATACGATTTCAAGCGTCTATCACGGCTTAAAACCGGCAACAGCCAAAAAGGTCATGCAGATCATCGACCACTGCGACATTTACTTTTTAATTGCCGGATCGGAAACGCCTATATTTTTAACGCACCTGCGAGAACACAGCCCCATCTGGGCATGGAGCCTGTTTGCCGTCGCGATGGCGGGAACGGCATTCGGCGTGACCTTCAAGGCAATTGATTTGCACCGCTATCGGGCGATGACCATGGCTTGCTACTTTGTTATGGGCTGGGGCACGCTGTTTGCCATCAAACCCCTATTGGGCGCGTATCCGCTGAGGTTTTTTATCTGGATTTTCGCGGGCGGCGCGGTCTACACGCTGGGCATGATCTTCTTCTCCTTAGGCAGGCGTATTCCGTACCTTCACGCAGTGTTCCATCTGTTCATTTTAGGGGGCAGCGTCATCCAGTTCTTCGGTATTTTGTTTTACTGTATGCGCTGACCGTTTTTGAAATACAGCGTAAAATCCGCGGGCGAAAGGATTTCCCTTTCGCCTTTTTCATTGATGTGCGAAAAATCGTCGGTATATAACGTAAACACAGCCTCGGCGCTCTCGCCGCGTTTTAAGAAGATTTTATCAAAACGGCACAGCGAGCAAAGCGGCTGGTCTTTAGCATTCATTTCGGTTTTATAAAGCTGTACCACTTCATAACCGTCAAAACCGCCCGTATTCGTGACTGTCGCCGATACGGTGACCGTGCCATCCTTTTCCGTAACGCGCGGAGCGCCGTATGTAAACGACGTATACGACAGGCCGAAGCCGAATTCAAAGAGCGGCGTACCGGTAAAATAGCGGTAGGTGCGGTTTTTCATCGAATAGTCCTCAAACGGCATCAAGTCAGCGTCAGAGGCATATGCCGTCAGCGGCAGCCTGCCGCTGGGCGAATAGACGCCGAAAATCGCCTCACAGAGCGCTCTGCCGCCCAGCTCGCCGGGGTACCACGCCTGAAACACGGCGTTGGCGTTCTCGTCGGCGGGTGTCAAATTAAACAGTCCGCCGGAAAACACAGCGACAATCACATTCTGAGCGGCGGCACAGACCCTTTCGAGCAGGCGTAGCTGCGAATCGGGCAGCTCAATAGTGCCGCGATCGCCCGCGCAGTAGGGGTTGTTCGCGTCGCCCTGCTCGCCCTCAAAAGAGGCGTCGAGTCCAAGGCAGACAACGGCGACATCGCATTCGGCGGCGGCGGAGACCGCGTTATAGAGAAGCTCGTCCTGGTCGCAGCCGAAAAAGTTGCAGCCCTTAGCGTAGCGCACGTTTTCGGCGCCGAGGGTGTCGCAGAAGCCGTTATAGACGGTCGAGAACTGCGTGGGCAGCCCGTTGTAGTTGCCGAGCAGCGCTTCCTTGCTGTCGGCGTTGGGACCGATGACGGCGACCGTTTTGATCTTGTCGGGTGAGAGCGGCAGCAGCCCGTCGTTTTTGAGTAGAACAAGGCTCTGGCGCGCCGCCTCAAGGCAGAGCATCTTGTGCTCGGCACAGGCGATCACGTTTGTGCCGAGGGTGTCGTAGCTTGTCGATTTATCGAACATACCGAGCTTAAAGCGCGCCCGCAGCGTGCGGCGCAGCGCCCTGTCGAGGTCGTCTTCGGTAATTAAATCCTCCTCATACGCATCGGTCAGGGAGGTATATACCTTGCCGCAGTCGAGGTCGCAGCCGTTCTTGAGCGAAACGGCGGCGGCATGGGTCAGATCCTCGGCGTACTCATGACTGACCGCGACGTCATAGGTCGCGCCGCAGTCGGATACGACGTGACCGGCAAAATCCCAGCGGTCACGCAGTATATCATTGAGCAGGCGTCCGTTGCAGGAACACGGCACGCCGTCAACCGCGTTGTACGCGCTCATGACCGCCTCAACCTGCCCCTCCTTGACGCACGCCTCAAACGCGGGCAGGTATGTTTCAAATAAATCCTTTTCGGAGACGTTTACGTTGAAGCCATGGCGCAGCTCCTCGGGTCCCGAATGCACGGCGTAGTGCTTGGCGCAGGCGGCCGCCTTCAAATGAACCCCGTCGCCCTCCTGAAGCCCTCTGACAAACGCCACGCCTAAACGCGCGGTCAGATACGGGTCTTCTCCATAGGTCTCCTGACCGCGTCCCCAGCGCGGGTCGCGGAAAATATTGATGTTGGGGCTCCAGAACGTCAGACCGTAATACCGATTATGGTTCCCCTCTTTTTGCGCCTTATTGAATTTCGCGCGCGCCTCGTCGGATATGGCGGACGCTATTTCCCTATGGAGCGTTTCGTTCCACATGGCGGCAAGCCCGATTGCCTGCGGGAAGACCGTCGCCGTACCGGCGCGCGCCACGCCGTGGAGCGCCTCGTTCCACCAGTTGTAGCCATCAATCCCAAGGCGCGACAGCGCCGCCGCGCTGTCTGTGAGCTGCGACACCTTTTCCTCAACGGTCATCTGCGCTACCAGCGCCTCGATACGCTCCTCAAGAGAAAGCGTTTCATCCCGATAATCCTTCACGCCAAATCCTCCTTTTTAATCACGGTATTATTATCCTTAAATCGCCCCGCCTTGCCAACCGTGTTCAGCAGCATTTCTTCAAGAGCGGGCATTCGTTTGTCTTTGATGATTTTCGGTCCGACGATTTTTAATAGCGGACGCAGCCTTTTCAGCGCCTTGATAAACACATCTCCCGCGGGCGTTCCCGCCGTATGCGGCATATCGCCGGCAAGAATGGCGACAAACACCTCGCCGGCAAAATCGGAAATCGTTTTTTGCGACAAAGGCTTTGGTACTCTGATGAAGAGCAGCCGCCCAAGCCCGCCTATAGTCATTTTACGGACGTGTTTGCCGATAACCGCCTTGATTCCCTTATCCCCGAACGCACCTGCCAGCGTATGCGCGACCATCCGCTCAAACTGGGCGTCGAAATACCGGCGGTTGGTCAGTCCCTTCATATCCCAGTCAAACGGCGGCACATCGAACGAGCCGATGACGATGTCCCCGTTTTCTTTGATCTCCACCTTCCGGTATTTCGCCGGACTGCCCGGAAGAGCGCTGGTGCAGACGTCGATGAGCCTGTTGTTCTGTTCTGATATGTACTCGTTGACGCTCTGGATATGCATATGCCCCGTGAAGATGAGCGGGACGCCGTTATCGGCTAAAAATGACGCGACCCTTCGCCAGTCGTCGATATGGGCGTCGCCGACCAGCTCGAATACGGGCACCGACGGAATGACCGGATAGTGCGTCATGGCAAACAGAAAACAGCCGTCGCGCTTTGCGGCATCTGCCTGTTCTTTTATCCAGCCGAGAAGCCGTTCGGACATAGAGCCGCTCCGGTCCCCCTGTTCGCCGTCGCAGTTTATCGCGAGCAGGCGCACGCCCTCCCCGATCTTCGCGCAGTAAGACATCGTGAGCTTGTCAAAGGCGAGCGCGTCCTTGAAGCCGTACCCGTAATACAGGTCATACAGCTCTTCGCGCTTCGTACCCTCGACCGTCACGATGCCGTCGTTCCGGTACCCGCGCGAGACGTCATTGAAATCGTGGAGCGCGGTGGTGACATACACACGCTTTCCGGCGTTTTTCAGGCGTTCAAGCTCTTTTATAAAGCCGCGGTGGCTCTCCTTCTCGCCATTCTTCGTCAGATCGCCCGGGATGAGCAGGATATTGACGGATGGGTCGGCGATAATGGCGTCGAACGTCGCTTTGGCTACAGCGGCGTTCTCTGCCATACACATCTGCTCGCTTTGCATATACTCATCGTAGGCTTTGCCCGACGCGCCGAGCGACGGTTCGAAATAATGGGTATCTGTAACAAGATAAAAGCTCAACGATTCCATAATGACCTCCCGTTATTTTATCATTCGTTTCAATATTTACTATAAATAATCGGATGAAAGATGTCAACGATAATTTCTCAATAACTTCTCATTGACTTTTACGATGAATTCCGTTATTATATACATATTGTGTTAAAAAAGTGGGGGCTTAAATGGAAGCGATTAACAATGTAAAAGCATTTTACGAGACCGCCAAGCTCTACTGGCGTCATCCTCGCCCGGGCGAATATGTTTCCTATAAGGAAATCGCCATGCTCGGGCTCGGCTGGATGGCCATGTATTTTTCCACCTCGTGGGGCATCGGCTTTGGCGTAGGCAACCAGTTCACCGGCATGACGCTGGGTATGAACAACAACCAACTGCTCGTTATGAGCTATGTCTGTCAGGTCATCGGCTATATTTTGACGCCGTTAAACGCGTACATCGTCGATAACCTGCGCAGCCGTGACGGCAAATTCCGCGTCTATATCAAGCTTGCCGTCCCTTCGGGACTCTTGACGCTGCTCTCCCTGTGGCTGCCCTATGAAACGGTGCGCGACGCCAAACAGCCGTTTTCGCAGTATGCCATGATTTTCATACTGTTCCTTATCGGACAGGTTCAGGGCTACATACAGGGTTGGTTCAAAACGGGACTCAACAACATGATTCTTGTCATCACCCCGAACACGCAGGAGCGCACTAAGATCATGTCGATTGTCAGCATCATCTACAGCATGGCGCCGACCATCAACAACATCTATTTCCCGTTCATGGTCGATATTCTGACCAAAAACGCCAACAAGTACACCATGCGCTTCTACAGGGGGGCGTATACGCCGGTCGTCATTTTCGCGCCGTTGGCGCTGTTTGCCTATTACGGCACCAAAGAACGTTTGGTCATCCCCAAAAGCCGCATGACGCATATGAACTTCCGCGGCTCGCTGAGCGCCGTCGCCGGCAACAAAATTTTCTGGATCAAGTGCGCCGACGGCTGGAACGACTTTTTAGAGGGCGCCAAGGGCGATGTCTGGGACTGGATGGTCTACAGGGCGCACATCATGAAGAGCACGACCTACGGCATCATGAACACGCTCTGCTATAACGCCTCGTTCTGGGCGATGCTCTTCTCCCCGTGGTTCATCAAAAAATTCGGCAAAAAGAAAATCAAGATTTGGAAGAATACCATGCAGGTCTTTATCATCATCGGCATGGCGTTTACCTACAAATCAAAATTCTCGACAGTGTTCCTCTTCGCCTTAAACGCCGTCAACCGGTTTATCGACTGCGGCGAGGTTATCGATAAGGCCATCGACGCCGATATGCGCGACAATCAGCAGTATCTGATCGGCGAGCGTATCGACGGCGCGTTCGGTTTTGTGCAGTCCTATGCGGGAAGCGTCATCGGCGCGGTCACGGGACTGTTTATCCCATGGGTCTATAAAAAAGAGGGCTTCGACGGCAACGATTATTCGGTGCTCGACGTCTACAAGAACTACGACGAGACTCTGCCGCTCAATAAGCAGGTGAAAAACGAAAACTGCGTGCTGTTCCAGATGCTCGACGTGCTGTTCGTCATCTCGGCGCTGGGCGCGGCTGTCGACATACTGCCGTGGTTCCTCTACGACATTTCCGAAACCGGACAAAAGTCCATGATTCGGGTCATCCGCATCCGCACTATAGTCGAGGACCGCAAAGCAAAGCTCATTGACGACAGCGCCTATATCGAGGGCTGCGAGGCGCTGCTTAAGACGGAGAAATATTATGGTATGCTCCCTGAAAAGGTACCATCCAAAGAATTGATACAGCAGGCGAAGCTGCTTCCCTCCGACTCTCCTGAAAAAGCCGCCGCCCGAACCGCCGCCATCAAGGAAGCCAAAGCGGAGATTGAGCGTATCCGCGAACGAAATGAGGAGATAGAGGTCGCTGATTTCGTCATGCATGAGATACACCGCTTTGACACGGATTTTGGCAAACAGCAGCTCGAAATCTCCCGCTTAATCGTTTCCGGCGGCGAAAGCGCCTTTTACACCTGCTACGAGGAAGCGTTTAAAAGGGCCGCCGCCCTGCCGAAAACAGATTGGAAGGAAGAGCGTAAATGGCGCACGCAGGAGATACGCAACGCCAAAATGCTCCGCAATTCCGCGAAGCTCGTTAAAAAGTTTTATCCGAACGGCATCACACCCTGCGACCCCAAGACCTATGAGGATGCCTATAACCTGCCCGACGACACGCCGGAGCTCAGTAAAATCCGCTCAAAGGCTATGAAAGCCGCCGCCAAGGAGCGCAGTCTCTACGCGCGCGTCGCCACGCCGTACCTGACCGCCAAGCGCACGGTTGATTTACATGACGGTTACGGAGACCTCAATTGGATCACCGCCGATTATGACGCCGTCGTAGAACGCCGCAACAGAGAGCACGCCGAGGAAGAAGCCGAGCACAAGAGGGTTACCGAGGAGCAGCGCCTCGACGTCGAACGCCGCAAGGCCGAAAAGAAAATCAAGAGGAAATAACAACCGGTTAGAATAAGGCTTCCTGTCCACAAGGGATAGGAAGCCTTCGCTTTTCACTGATACAACGTATATAGTTCGGCGACTTGACCTTTGAGCTCGTTTATGAGGCTTTGCGGGGCCAACACCTTCATCTGACTGCCGAAGCCGAACAGCCAGCCGATAAAGACCGGCGAGACCGCGACGTTGACGGTGACCGTAAAATGCGCTTCATCCTCTTTGATCGGCATAACCTCCTTGCCAAACCGGTCGATGACGACACCAATAAGATTATTGTTCACGCGCAGTTTTACCGCAATTTCCTCGCCGCCGAACATACCGAACACCTTTTTTGAATAGTCAGCGAGGTTAAAATCCTTAAGGTCCGCCTGACTCTGCTCGTCGGTCTGCTCAATACCGCTCATCTTATCGACACGGTAATGCGTCAGCCCCTCGTGATCGCCGCGGGCGATCAGATAATAATTCTCCTCCGCCCAGTTGAGCGCGACGGGACTGACGACATAGACCTTGCCGTCCTTGCGGAAAACGCGCTCCTTCTGTATGTTGTATTCGAAATACTGAAAACGGATCTTTTTTTCGGCGGCGATCGCCTCATGGATGGCGTCTACATTGTAATAGATGCTCTCGTTCATCGTCTTGACGCGGTTATGTATAAAAACCTGACGCTGAAGTTTGGCGCCGTCATACTTACTCGCCAGTGTTTCGAGCTTATTGATGAGCTCGCGCGACTTTTTTTCGGTGATAAAGCGCGACGACTCGACGGCGTTGACCAAGAGCTTAAGCTCGGGTAATTCAAAATCCCGATTCCCGACATAGTACACGCAGCCTCTTGAGCGCAAAGCTACAATATCCAGCCCGAAAAGGCGCAGCGTTTCGAGGTCGTCATAGATAGTCTTGCGTTCGGCATTGACGCCGAAGGCGGAAAGCCGCGTGATCATATCGCTTATCGTCATCGGGTGCTGTTCGTCGGTTTCCCTTAAAAGAATCTGCATGAGCGTGAGTATTTTCTGTTTTTGACCGGCTGATTTCGGCATAGTTGTCCCCTCCATAGTTATCATAGTCCATTTGGAATTTTTAGTCAATTCTATACGGCAAAAGTTCTCGCGGCTTTAGTATACAAAAAATAGAGTCCGATAAAACGGACAGTGCCGTCAACGGATAAAATAATCGGTTGTCAAATGTTCCGAAGCATTGTATAATCGAAACAAAGAACAAACGGGGTAGGATATGGATATGGATAAGCATTCCATTTTGAAAGAATATTTTGGGCACACTAGCTTTCGGGAGGGACAGGAAAGCATTGTGGACTGTTTGCTCGCTAAGAAAGACGCGCTCTGCGTCATGCCGACCGGTTCCGGAAAATCCGTGTGCTATCAAGTGCCGGCGCTGCTTCTGCCGGGGATCACGCTGGTTATCTCGCCGCTCATTTCACTGATGAAGGATCAGGTGAGCGCCTTGAAACAGGCGGGAGTCCGCGCGGCGTATTTCAACAGCTCGCTGACGTATCCGCAGTATTTGAAAGCGCTCGAATACGCCAAAACCGGCAGATATAAAATCATATATGTTGCTCCCGAACGCCTTTTAACAGACGAATTTCTTGACGCGTGCGAGGTAATGAATATTTCCATGGTCGCCGTAGATGAAGCGCACTGCGTTTCACAGTGGGGGCAGGACTTCAGACCGAGCTATCTGAAAATAGCTGAATTTATTGATGATTTGCCGGAGAGACCTGTTGTAGGGGCGTTTACCGCGACGGCAACCGAAAAGGTCAAAGAAGACATCGCCGCGCTGCTGTCCCTGAAAAATCCATATCGCGTCACCACCGGCTTTGACAGACCGAATCTGTATTTCAGCGTCGAGACTCCGGGGGATAAGCAAAACAGGCTGCTTGAACTATTGAAAGAATGCAAAGGAAAAAGCGGTATTATCTACTGTTCCACCAGAAAAAATGTCGAGTCGGTCTGTACGCTTTTAACCGAAAAAGGCTATTCCGCGACAAGATATCATGCGGGTCTTTCAGACGAAGAACGAAAAACAAACCAAGAGGATTTTATTTTTGACCGAAAACTTATTATAACGGCAACTAACGCCTTTGGTATGGGTATTGATAAGTCAAATGTGTCCTATATCATCCACTTTAATATGCCGCAAAGTATTGAAAGCTACTATCAGGAAGCCGGCAGAGCGGGACGCGACGGCGAAAAGGCGGACTGTATTCTGCTTTACAGCCCACAGGATGTTCATACCAACCGTTTTTTAATTGAGAATGCCAAAGCCAATCCCGATCTGGACGTTTTGACACAGGAAGCGGTACGGAAAAGGGAACTGGAGCGGCTCAAACACATGACGATATACTGTACGACCGCAGACTGTCTGCGCTCTTACATCCTGAAATATTTCGGCGAAAAAACAAAACATCGCTGTGATAACTGCTCTAATTGCCGACCGGAAACCGATACACAAGAGCTTTCGTTTCAAGAAAAAGCGGTTTTATTCTGTATCGACCGTACAAAACAGCGCTTCGGCATTAAAATGATCTGTGATATTCTGCGCGGCGTACAAAACGAGCGGACAAGCAAAACAGAACTTTCAGGCTTATCCGTTTTCGGATTTCTCAACGGCGTTCCGGAAAACCGCATCCGGCAAATGATCTACTCTCTGCTGCGTCAAGGCTTTATCGAATCTGTCGGTACAGACTACCCGACGCTTTCGCTGACCGCCTGTGCTTATCCGGTACTGGCTGATTTTGTACCGGTTAAGGATTCCCCCGTGCGACGGCTGGCTTCACGGCAAAACGGGCAGACATACGAACCCGTAAATCCGGCGTTGATGGATAAGCTGAAACAGCTGCGCACACGGCTGGCGCGCGCCGCGAGCGTACCGGCATATACCGTTTTTACAGATGCTGCACTGACGGATATGTGCCGAAAACAGCCGCGCACCTTAGAAGGTTTTCTTGAGGTGTCCGGCGTCGGAAAACAAAAAGCCGAGCGTTACGGCGCGGCGTTTATCGGATTGATTATAGAAAACTGCCCCGAATCAAACTGACTTGTCGCGCGGCGTGAAAAAGAACACCGGAGCGTCAATGCTCGGCGTAGCTTTATTTTACAATGCGATATACCATCGCACACCGAATTTGTCGGTCACATCGGCCATAGCCTCGTTCCAGTCGCACGGCCCCAAAGGAACCCGCACCTGCCCGCCCTCGCTCAGAACCTTGTACGCTCTTGTCAGTGCCTCAAGGTTTTCTTTGCCGAAGTTCAGGCAGAACTGCATATTCGCTCCTGCGTTTTCCTTAGCTTCGCTGACGGCGAGTATTGTCTGACCGTCCCTAAAAGTCTCGGCGTGTATATACGTGCCGTCGGGATTCTTTACATGATAGCCCAACTCCGCACCGAATGCTTTACAATAAAACTCAACCGCTTCATTGCTGCCGGTCACATAGGCTTGCAGTCCGATTTGCATTTTTTTATTCCCCTCAACAGTTATAGTTTCTTTTTATAACCTTTATTTTCTTTCTGAAATCCGTATTTCATATAAAAACCGCACGCGTCGGTTCTATCGGCTTCGGTCACCAGAATCATCTGCGTGCAGTCTCGCGCTCTTGCAGTCTCTTCGAGTCGAGACAGCAGCAGACCGCCTATCCCTTTTCTGCGCGATTGCCTGTTTATAATCATATTTTCAACGACTAAAAACGGTCGGCAGTCTCCGTAAAGCTCCCTGCAGACGATTCCCATTACCGAGCCGACGACCTCGCCATCCTCTTCGGCAACTAAGAGAATGTGCGTATTTTCCGCTTCGATAATATCAAATTGCCGCTCCATTTTGGCGATATCGGACGGCTCTCCCCAGAATTGTTCGTACAGATGCGCCAGACGGGACAAATCCGATTTTTTTAGCTTTCTGATTTCCAAACTCCTATTCATCCCCTTTATTAAAATAAGGAGAGAAACCCATGCGTTTATTGAACGCGCATAGCCTCTTTCGTTTTGGAGTCAATTTTATAATACAGCATCGGCACGGCGCTTAAAAGCGCCGAAACGCCCGCGAAGCCGAGATAGGCGAATATGATGATGTTCTGCGTTTTTACGGGGATGTGCCCCGTTTCATAAACAACCTGTGTGTAGCCGGAGACGGCGATGACCAGAAGCCCGACGGCTACGCACAGGGCGTTGCTGAGCTTGATGGCCATACTCAGAATGGCGAAGTTGACCCCTTCCTTGCGAAGACCCGTCTTTTTCTGCTGATAGTCCACAATGTCCGCCGTCATAATCAAGGGAATATAGGTGTT
>CAYYFY010000006.1:0-17915 GCA_964471035.1 uncultured Eubacteriales bacterium | reverse complement strand
CCGGTCGGCGAAGCCGATTCGCATCTTCACCTACGATACGAAAGGACAAAACTTCCGACGGAATTCATTTCGTTTTGAAACGATTCATCTTTCAACCTTTGACCCACTCCTTTATCCTTTAGACGATTGACAGAGGATAAAAACAACAGTTTTTTTCAAAAAAATAAATAGCGGACATTTCTGCCCGCTAAAAAGATACTGCCGTCCTATTTCTGCGCCTTCTCAATATCCCGTTTAAGCTGTACGATGATCCGTTTTTCCAGGCGTGAAATATAACTCTGCGAGATGCCCAAAAGGTCTGCGACCTCCTTTTGGGTGTGCTCGCGCCCCGTGCCGATGCCGAAGCGCATATTCATAATCAGCCGCTCGCGTTCGCCGAGCTTGCCGATACTCATATAGAGAATGCGTTTTTCGTCCTCGTCCTCGAGATTTTCGCCGACCTCGAAGCCGTCGCTGCCTAAGATGTCGGAGAGCAGCAGCTCGTTGCCGTCCCAATCGACGTTGAGCGGCTCGTCGATGGACACCTCGCACTTCTGCTGGTTGGTCTTGCGCAGATACATGAGAATTTCGTTTTCGATGCAGCGCGACGCGTAGGTGGCAAGCTTGATGTTCTTCTCCGGCGAAAAGGTGTTGACGGATTTAATCAGACCGATAGTGCCTATGGAAATCAAATCCTCGATACCGACCCCTGAGTTCTCGAACTTCTTGGCGATATAGACGACAAGGCGCAGGTTGTGGACGATCAGCTTTTCGCGGACGGTGTCGTCGCCGTTCATCAGCCGCTCCATGACATCTCTTTCCTGCTGCGCCGAGAGCGGCGGGGGCAGGCTTCCCTGCGAGTTGACGTAATAGAGCGTATCGAGATTCAGCCGCATACGCAGCCGCAAATACATATTTAATATCGTATCTTTGATTTTTTTCATACCATTCTTCCTCTCGTTCTATTCTATGAGCATGGCGTTGGCGATAGCGCGGTATTCTCCGGCGGAAAACTCACGGGTGACCACGCCGATATAGATATTCTCCGAAACGCTTTCGTGCGTGCCGCGTATACACTTGACGCTGTCCGCCCGAAAGGCGGGCATCAGCCCGTCGGCGCCGACGACGCGGTACGGAATCAGGCGCACCCGCGTTTTGATGGATGCGGGGGCGTCGCCCAAAAGGAATCCGTCCTTAAAAAAGGGCAGCTCGTGTGGCTCAAGAAGCCCCGCGATGCTGACGAGCTCGGCGGCGATGACCGGACGCCCCGAAAAGCTCTCTTTTAATGAGCTGCCGCTGTCGAGGAGCGCCTCTGTAACGACGGTCTTGCCGCGCAGGGTGATCTCGAGCGTCAGCTTGTCGGAGGGCTTCGCCCTTTTAGAAACCAGATACTCGCCCAAGGACAGCGCCCCGTAGCACAGCGCGAACATAACTATCAGCATCAGCGCGCTGACATCGAAATAAACCGTACCGTTTATGTACATGACGGCGTCTGGCGACAGTAAAAACCGAAGAGCCAGAATAATGCCCGCGAACAGCACATTGACCGCGAAGAACGCGCCGAACGCCTTGAAAAATGATTTTAAGGATTTCGGAAAAAAGGAGCCGTATACAATCAAGACGACGGCGGCGGTTTTTAAGAGCACCGACAAGAGAACAGGTATCTCCGGCAGGAAAATGAGCAGCGAGGACAGTGAGGACAGCGCCGCGCCGAGCAGCAGACCGCCCCTTTTTATTGGTATCCCGCACAGCCGCGACGCCGCGAGCAGTAAAATCACGCCCAAGAGCACGTTGACGGCTAAAAGCTTATCGACATAGACCACGGTTTTCATGCCATCACCCTCTCACAGTATAGAGCGGCGGCGGTGCGCATTATGTCAAAATCGGTCAGCAGACAGAAATTTTCCGTCACAGAAAAATTTATTGACACTGCCGCGGTTTTGTTCTACAATCGAAGTATGATTCAGATTTATAGGAGAAATGTTATGACTGTTATTACCGATGTCCGCATCGTTTTTCCCGACAAGGTGCGCTTTGGCAATGTCGCCGTTAAAGACGGCAAAATCGCCGGATTCCCCGACCGCTTTGAAAAGGCGGACAAAATAGTCGACGGCAAGGGACTGTACCTCTCGCCGGGCTTTATCGACATCCACGTCCACGGCGGCGGCGGGTATTCGGCGATGAGTGACGACCCGACGGACATTGTCAAAATGTGCGAGGCGCACCTTTTTTACGGCACGACCTCGATTCTGCCCACGACGCTCGCCGCGCCGATGGAAAGCATCAAAAAAGCCGTTCTGGCGATTAAAGAAGCGCAGAAGCTTTCAAAAAGCGCGAACATTTTAGGCGTTCATTTAGAAGGACCTTATCTCGCAAAGGAGTTCAAGGGCGCCCAGAGCGAGGACGACATTCTGTCGCCGCTCAAAGACGCTCCCGAGCAGCTTCTTGATCTGTGGGACGGCATTAAGCTCGTCGGGGCGGCTCCCGAAATCGAGGGCGGTCTTGACTTAGGAAGAAAAATCGCCGAGCGCGGCATCACCGCCTCCATCGCCCATTCGGGCGCGTCATACGAGGTTGTCGAGGAAGCCGTACGCTACGGCTACAGCGACGTCACCCACATCTATTCGGCGTGCTCGGCGTGCTTTAAGGTCAATCTGTTCCGCGTCGGCGGCGTCGTTGAGGCGGGGCTGTCACTAGACGCTCTCACGACGCAGACCATCGCGGACCTAAGGCATCTGCCCGCCGGCATCTTAAAACTGATTTACAAGTGCAAAGGCGCCGAAAAGATGATTCTCATCACCGACGGTCTTGAGTTTTCCGCCATGGACATGGCCCAGGGGACTGTCTGTATGCAGAAAAACGGTCTCCAGGTCGTCTATGAGGACGGCGTCATGAAGCTGGCCGACCGCTCGTCGCTCGCCGGATCGGTGGCGACGTCGTCACGGCTTGTAAGCAATCTGGTAAAGTACGCCGACGTGCCGCTCTATGATGCGGTGCGCGCCGCTTCCCTGACGCCGGCCCAGCGTATCGGCTTCGGGCACAGAAAAGGGAAAATCCAAATTGGCTGCGACGCCGATCTGGTGCTGTTTGACGAGGATATTCAAATCAAAGCCGTCATGACCGACGGCGAGTTTCGGAGGACTACTATATGAAGCGCTTTTTTGATGACGGTGCGGTCGTGCTCTTTCAGGGCGACAGCATCACCGACAGCGGCAGAAACCGCGAAAAGAACGACCTCGGGATGGGATATCCAAAGGCCGTGGGGAGACTCTATGACTTTTTGTTCCCCGACAACGAGGTGACGTTTGTTAACCGCGGTATTTCGGGCAATCGCGCCAGAGATTTGCTCACACGCTATCACGACGATTTTTTGAAGGTGAAGCCCGATTTTCTGTCGATTCTCATCGGCATCAACGATACCTGGCGGAAATACGACAATAACGACGAAACGCCCCTCGTCCGGTTTGCCGCCGAATACGAGGAGCTGTTGAAGAAAATTAAAAAAGATATGCCAAAAACTAAGATCATGCTGATAGCGCCCTTCGTCACCCACGCGCTGCCCGACAGGGCGCTTTGGCACGAGGACCTCGATCCGAAGGTCGTGACGGTCTATGAATTGGCTAAAAAGTACGCCGATTTCCTTCTGCCGCTTGACGCGATCTTTGATAATGCCGTAAAGTCGGGAGACTTTACATCCTCAGATATCGCCGCGGACGGCGTACATCCGTCGGCGCTCGGTCACGCGTTCATCGCGTCAGAGTATCTGAAGCTTCTGAAAATACTCTGAGGCGTTTTTGTAAAATATCTTTTCTAAAAACGGTTCGTTCCATCCCCGTCCTTGCAGGTATTCGCGCAGGGCGGGGATTTTTTCTATGCCCGAAAGTCTAGTGTCAACAGAGCATCCGTCAAAATCGCTGCCGAAGCAGACGGCGTCCTCGCCGCCCAAATCACAATATTCATAAATACGCCGATAAACCGCGTCAAAGCAGTCCTCACCATCGTTTTGGAGGAATCGCGTATAAAAATTGACGCCCAGAAGTCCCTTGCGGCGTATGATTTCTGTTGCCTGCTCTTTCGACAAATTCCGCTTATGCCCCTCGGGCGTATCGACGGTATCGAGGTTTGAGTGACTCGCGATAAAGGGGCAATCCGTCTGTTCGGCGACATCGAAAAAGCTTTTTCTGTTCAGGTGCGATACATCGGCGACTATCCTCAGTTTTTCCATTTCACACAGCACCTGCCGCCCTCAGGGTGTTAATCCGCCGTTTTCATACGCGCCGGAGGCAAGCTCATTGGCATAGTTCCATGTAAGGGTTATCACCTTTACTCCCCTGTCCGCCAGTATTTTAAGCCCCGACAGCGTACCGCCGAGCGCCGCGCCGCCCTCGGCGGCAAGAATCGGGGTAATACTTCTTTCTTTGAGGACTTTTTCGTTTATATTAAGCTGATTATCATAAAATTTTGCACATTGTTCAAAGTACCGCAACGCGCTTTTACCTCTGAGCGTGTCGGGAATCCATACGGCGAACACCTGGACGTATGCGTCAAACTGCGTCCGGTCGAGCGCCAGATGCAGATCATTTGAAAAGAGCGCTTTGTTTTTGGCAAAGCACTCTGTGACCGTATCGCAATGCAGGTCGAAATACCGCATTAAAACGCTCCCTCAATATGGTTTAAGCCGACAATCCTGTCGTCGGATAAAAGCACCTCGATGATGTCAAACCGCGGCAGGAGCTTTGTCTTTCTGCGCGCCATAAAAATACCGGCGCTGTCGGCAATGCGCCGCTGCTGCTCATAGCCGACCGCTTCCCGTGGCGGCAAATATCCTCCTTGCTGACGGGATTTGACCTCTATGAAACAGATATATTTTCCCCTCGAGGCGATTATGTCTATCTCTCCGACCTTTGTGCGGTAATTGGCCGCCAAAAGCTCATAGCCGTTGTCTCTCAGATACCGCGCGGCAGTTTGTTCGCCGTGCGCGCCGGTCAGACGGGACGTCATAAAAAGTCTATCCTTTCAAAGCGGCTTAAACAACTTGTTTTTCAGGCGTGTATTCCTTCAGATTCAAACCTTTGAGAAAGGTTCTTCTGTGGACGGGCGAAACGCCGTACATTTCAAGCATTTCGTAATGCAGGGCGGTACCGTAGCCTTTATGCTTCTCAAAGCGGTATTCAGGGTATTTTTCGGAAAGCTCCAGCATTAAGCGGTCGCGGCTCACCTTGGCGACTATTGACGCGGCGGCCACCGACATACACAGCGCGTCGCCCTTGATGAGCGTCTGTTCAACTACGCCGGTATGCGGATAAAGGTTCCCGTCGATATATGCGAAATCAGGAAGGATTGACAATCCCTCCACCGCCCGTTTCATGGCTAAAAACGTGGCGTTTACGATGTTGATCCTGTCGATCTCCTGCTCGGTCGCGAATCCGACCGCCCACGCGGCGGCGTCCTTTATAATGTCCTCATAGACTTCCTCACGCCGTTTTTCCGTGAGCTTTTTAGAGTCGTTGAGGATCGGATGTTCATAATCGCGCGGCAGTATGACCGCCCCGGCGCAGACCGGTCCCGCCAAAGGGCCGCGCCCCGCTTCGTCGATACCGCATACTGCCGCAAAGCCCTTTGCATAGGCGCTGTTTTCATATGTAAAATCCATTATAATGGTTATCCTTTCGCCTTAAGGTCTTTCTAAAGTGATCCTGCCGAGCTTTCCGGCGCGGTATTCGTCGAGCACGACATTCGCGGCGCGCTCCGTATCCGTCTCTCCGCCTGATATAAGCATACCGCGCTTTTTACCGATCAGTTCCAAAACCTCATACGCGGGCTTATCCGCAAAACCGTCAATACCATACCGCGCGGTCAGGCGGTCGGAATACTCCCTCGAGAGAATGGCGAGCAGGCGCACGCACAGCTCCTCGGTATCGACAACCGTATCCTTGACCGAACCGATAAAAGCCAGCTTGTCGCCGACCTTCGGATCGTCAAATTTTGGCCAGAGGACGCCCGGGGTGTCAAGCAGCTCAAGACCCTCGCAGGCAAACCAGCTGTTCTGACGCGTCACGCCCGGCTTGTCGGCTACGGCGGCGCGCGCTCTTTTGGTCATACGGTTGATGAACGAGGATTTACCGGTGTTCGGGATGCCGACGACCATCAGCCTTAACGGCAGATTTTCAAATCCCTTTTCGCGATTTTTTTCTATCTTTTCTTTGAGCAGTTCACGCACGGAAGGCAGGAACAACTGAACGTTGCGTCCGGAACGGCAGTCAAGGGCAAGCGCGGCGGAGCCATTTTCACGATAGTAGCGCAGCCATTCCCTTGTAGCTCTCTCATCGGCAAGATCGTTCTTATTGAGTAAGAGTATCCGCGGTTTGCCCGATAAAATATCCGAAAGCTCCGGATTGCGGGAGCTTTCGGGTATTCTGGCGTCGGTTATTTCGCACACGGCGTCGACCAGCGGCAGACATTCCCCTATTAGCCGCCGCGCCTTTGCCATATGACCGGGAAACCATTGTACAGTCCCGCCGTTACCGCTCATAATCGTAAATATTAAAGTCGCCGAGCTGAAAGCTGTCGCCCGTATGCAGCACACGCACCGCGGCGCGCCCCAAAATATACCGCTCGTCAATAGGTCCAACCATATGCGACCGGCTGTCGGTCGAGTTGTTGCGGTTGTCGCCCATCACAAATAAAAGTCCTTCGGGTACTTTATAGGGAAAAATTGTATCGGAATATCCGGAATACATAGTCTGCTCCTTGCGGTACGGCTCGTCTATAGCCTTGCCGTCAACATAGACCGTGGAGGTAGTGTAATCAATATCGATGACCTGCCCGCCGACGGCGATGACGCGCTTAATGAGCGGCTCGTGAAAGTAATTCGGCTGGGTGATAACGACGATGTCGCCGCTCTCATAGCTCGATTTCTGCGACGTCAGCAGCCAGTCTCCCTGAAAAACGGTGTCCTGCATGGACTCCCCGATAACGCCGACCACACGAAAGACGAAAGTAAACACAAACGTCAAGAGCACAAACGCCGACATCAGGATGGAGGCGATGTCGTAAATCATTTCTACAGCCGTAGCTTTAGGCGGTTTTGCCGATAGAGGCGCAACCGGCGTTTCCTCTCTGTCGGCGGCATCGGTCTCTCTTAATATATCGTCCATACCTGTAATACCCTTTCCTATTCGACCTTCGGACCTTTGAGGCTTGCCCTGAATAAAACCTTGCCGATGATATGCTGCTCATCGACAAAACCAATGAGCGTCGAGCGGCTGTCGAGCGAATCGTTGCGGTTGTCCCCTAAGACAAATACGCAGCCCTTCGGAACGGTCACGGGAAAGGCGACGTCATACTGCCGCGTCGTCACGTTATTGATGTAGTATTCCGAAAGCTCCATATCGTTGACATACACCTGTCCGGTAGCGAAATTGATATACACCTTTTCGCCGCCGACGGCGATGATTCTCTTGACGATTGAGTCCGAGAACGACGGCGTCTTCCCTATGACGATGACGTCGTCTTTCTTCGGATTGTACCCGATGGAGGATACGAACAGCTTATCCCTGTCGTGAAGAGTCGGCGCCATCGAGGAGCCGTCAACGGAATACACCCTGAAGAACAACAGAAACACAACGGTAACTGCCAACAGCGCATAGATAACGGAGTCGCAAAAATCATACAAATCAAAGGAAACGAGCCGCTGAAGCAAGCTCATTTTCTTTTTACTGTCCGCCGTTTTCTGTTTGGCGGGAAAGCGATAGATCTTGCTCTCTGTCTTCCGCAAAACCTCATCCCCTATTCTGACATCTGGTATCTGAAATCTGATATCTGATTAAGGGGGCGCCTCACCGATAACCTGTGAGACAGCCCCCCGTTCGCTTTTGTATTCAGCGGATTCTTTCCTTGACCTTTGAGGCCTTGCCGACTCTGTCGCGCAGATAGTAGAGCTTTGCTCTTCTCACCTTGCCGTGACGTACCGATTCGACAGATACGACATTGGGCGAATGGATCGGAAATACTCTCTCGACGCCGACGCCGTAGGAAACACGGCGAACGGTGAATGTCTCACTGACACCGCTGCCTTTTCTGGCGATGACTGTCCCCTCAAAAATCTGGATTCTCTCTCTCTCACCCTCGCGGATCTTGACGTGTACCTTGACGGTATCACCGATGGTGATCACGGGCGGCTGAGCTTTCAGGCTGTCCTGAGCGATCGCTTTCAAAGCGTCCATATTGTTCTCCTCCTAATATTCAGGCGTTCGTAACCGAAAGGACAGAGGACCGCCAGCTTAATGGTGTGCCATTAATCGCCGCAAATTTTCATATGCGAAAATCTGCGCAAAATCGGACTTGTGTATAATATCACACTCCGATTCAATTTGCAATACCTATTTTAAAGATTTTACAGATTGCGCGCACAGCGGTAAGCGCCGTGTACGGCCTCGAAAATACGGCCGCAGCGGAAGCTGTCGCCGATATTATAGAGCGCGGGAGCGACATTTTCCTTTAAACACTCGTAATAGAGCTTCGCCGCCGAGGACGCGCCCGCGGCGAGCACGACTATGTCGGCGGGTAACTCCTGTGTCACATAGTCTTCCTTGATTTTATGCAGCATATCCATCGGATTCACAATATTTTCGGGTAAAATCGGCGACCATGTCAGGTACGGGTCCGGTACGCTTTTATGCGTGTTCCGCTGTACGGTGACGCTCTTTTCATTGACCTTTAAGAGCTTGGTACAGTTCATCATCTCGACGCCGCCCGCCTCGAGGTAATGGATGATGTGCCCTCTGTTCGCGGTACAGGCGCGCGGCATGAAGTGTTTTGCCATCTCGATGAGCTTTACGTCCTTTTTCAGCTCATACCGCAGAAAATACGCTGCCTCGGCGCCGACGTCGCCGCCGCCGACGACGACGACATTCGCGGCGTTTTCGACAAGCGACGGATCGGCAAATAAATCGACGGCTAAAATAACGTTGTCGTTTTTAATACCCTCTACGGGCGGACGCCCCTGAAAAGAGCCGGTGGCGAACAGGATCGCGTCGTATTTTTTAGAGCGCAGCGTGTCGGCTTTTGCCTCGGTGTTCAGCATTAAGTTAAAATCGTGGTTGCTCTTCAGATCGCTCACGACTTTTTCAAGATACTCGCGGTAATTGTTGACCTCATATTTGATCTTGGCCTTCCCGCCGGGGACGATATTGCCGCCGACTTTATCGGATTTCTCATAAATATCAACCTTGTAGCCCTTGGCGATAAGCGTGTGGGCGGCGGCGACGCCCGCCGGACCAGCGCCGATGACGGCGATAAATTTCTTCGTGTCGGCTACGGGTATTTCGCGCGAATACTCCTCCTCGAACGCCGTACGCGGATTGACCGCGCACTGCGGATGGCCGCCCTCGACGAATTCATTGATACACGCCTCCTGACAGCCGATGCACGGACATATCCGCATCGTATCGCCCTTATACGCCTTGTTGCACCAGTCAGGATCGGCGAGCAGAGGTCTGCCGAGCATGACCATATCGCATTTATCGTCCCTGAGCGCTTTTTCGGCAACGTCCGGATAGCCGAGCTTGCCGACGGCGACTACCGGCACCGGTTGTCCCTTGTTGGATTTGATTTCGTTGTCGGCAAAGTATTTTTTAGTAAGCTCTGCCAGTTCAAGATAGCAGGCGGGCGCCATGGACGCGGGCGGATGCGGCAGCCACCAGTTGTCGTAGCAGCCTATATCGACGTCGAACATATCGACGCCCGCCTCGACGAGCTTTTTCATATAGTCAAAGCTCTGCTGTACGGTGCGCTCGTTCTTGAATTTTTTAAGGGAGCCGACGGTGTTCATCCTGTCCTTATACGTCGCGTTCAATGCAAGGGACAGGTCGATACGGTACATAATCGGATAGTCCGGTCCGACGCGCCGCCGGATTTCCTTGATCATATCAATGCCGAACCGCTCATAATCGGCGTATCTCCCGAGCTTTCGGCGGTTGAAGGCGGGGTTGCTCAGCTGCTCAAGCAAATAGCCCTCGTGACCGTGCAGATAGACGCCATCGATATTGCACACCTTGGCGTCGGCACTGCCCTGCCCTATACGCTTGATGATTTTCAGAAGACTCCGGTCGGTCAGGCGCAGGCAGGGAATATCCTTGATATAGAAATTCGGGTTGAACGAAGCGCTGCGCGGGAACGCCTTCTGGGTGAGCAGGCACTGCGGATTGCCCACGCGTCCGAGTCCCGGCGTCAGCTGGATAAAGAACATCGCGCCGTAGGCATGACACATAGCCGTTAAATCCCGCCATCCGGCGAGCACGGTGCGGCTGCGGTCAATCCGCGGAAAATACGACAGCTCTCCCGGCTCCGTCAGCGTTTTGTCGATCCCGTGCGAAACGGGAATCAGCCCCGACGTAATCAGACCGACGCCGCCGCGCGCACGCTCCTCAAAGTACTTGAGCAGCTTCATGTTGGGACGCCCTGTTTCGTCGCACATACTGATATTGCCCATCGGCGCCATGACGAGCCGGTTCTTGATGATCAGCCGGTTGACCTGAATCGGCGAAAACATCGCGGTATACGGGTAAAGCTCCCGCGTCATTTTCGGAATCTCATACCCCTTTTCCCACCAGTCGCCGAAATCGTCGGTCATCTGTCTTATTTTCTTCTCGTAGTCCATAATATCCTCCCGTACCTTTCAATTAGTTAACCCTCATATAATCCATCGGCGCGAGCGTCAGACCGCTGACCTCGACGCTTTTGTCCGTATAGTTGACGTAGACGAGCGTCGTGTTGGCGTACTCGGTACAATAGACGCCCGTCTTGATTTTTGTGTGCCCCGTGATGCGCTGACCGTACAGATCAGACAGTTTTCCGTCCATTTCCTCATAAGCCGCCGCGAGATACTGACTCTGCGTGGCGTAATAGGTATCGTAAGTGGCGCCCGCCGTCCTGTAGGTGAGCACGGCCGACGGCAGACAGCCGTATTCGACGCACCTTAAAACGGCAAACTCTGAATCGCCGTAGAAATTGAGCGGCGTGCCCGCGTAGAGGAGCGTACCGTGCAAAACGATCTGTAAAAACGGCACGGCAGTGATGTTATCCTCGTGCGCGGTCACGGTGTCCATCGGCATTCCGTCAACATAGGCGACGCTCTCCATCAGGTACAGCGCCGGTCCGGACAGCATGATGTCTCCCTGCGCGGCAAAGGCGCGGCACGCCCTTGTGACGGCCTCCATCGCATCCTGCCGCGTATACCCTGCCTTTGGGTCGCCGTATAAAACACCGCATACATCGCCGAGCGATACGTTTTCCCCCGACAGCAGCCTCAACGCCGCTTCTGTGTGTGCATCCAGCCTTTTAACCGACGACGCGTACAGTTTGTCCGTCTCTTTAAGAAACGGGGAATACGCCTCAGAAAACGGCTTAAAGAGGGCTGTTTTTCCGGACAGCGTTTTTAACGCGTTGCTCTTATTTGAGGAGAGCAGGTTGAGCTCAAAAAATACCTTAAGGTTCTGAACGCGCGCATAATCGGTCAGCGTCTCTTTCTCACCTTTGCCGCCGAGAAATCTCAGCAGTCCGGCATCGGTGATCTCCGATTGCGTAAGACCGCCGGAAAGCGTCCCCACATAGCGCAGCGCCAGATTATCAACACCCTTGGCTTTAAGGATCGAGAGCATTTCCCTGGCCTCAAAAAACTGCGTAAAGGATGTTTTGCTTTTCGAGCTTACAGCCCCGACCGCCGTCAGTAAAAACGGAATATTGTCCGGCGGACTGAGTGTTCCGGACGTGATCTTTGAATCCCTGACAAGACGCTCACGGCAAACGGTCGCGATGTCGGCATAACCGCGCCCGGCGTCCAAAAATATGTATCTGAGCTTGATTACGCCGGTATACGGCACGCCTAAGTAAGCGCTGCCGCCGCTTTCATGGCAAGCGGTGAGCGTAAATACGGGATAAACCATGCCGCCGCTCTGCCGCGCTTTCAGCCTGTACGCGATACTGCAAAGCGCTTCACCTTTTTCAGCCGTCACACAGACGGACATCGCCTTATTTCCGAAAGCAAAGGCGGGCAGCAGAGCCGTTCCCCCCGTCTCTCCCGCTACAGGGTCTGGACCGCCGTAATAATAGGTGTGAGAAACGTCCTGCGGCGCGGCTTTGCTGACATTTGCCAGCGCCCCGCACCCGTCGGGCAGCAGGATGAATCCGCCGTCCGTCGGAATGTCCGCGGACAGTCCCGGCAGAATCGACACGGATAAAACCGTATACCCTTCGGACACGGTGGTCAGAGCACAGTCGCTTTCCACGCACATCGCCGCGCCGTCAAGTGTAAACAACAACGTCATATCCACCCTGAGCGCACCTTCAGGCAGCGCGTCAAAGGAGCAGAGCGCCTCCTCCTTGTTCAAAGCAAGGCTGTAGGCTACTGAAAATCCCGACGCGGTTTTTGCCGCCTTGAACGCGCCGAACGCGGCGCAGTTTTCCTGCGTGTTCAATAAGTAAAGCCTGCCGTCCTCCCCCCGAACGGTCAAAGAGGAGACCACGGAAAGACCGAGGTTGTCCGCAAAAGCGCCCAGAGACGCACAGAGCAGCTTGCCGTCGGTATCCTTTACGGCGATACCGGCATTTTTTTTATCCCAATACAGCGAAAGGTCGTCCGTCGACGCCATTTTTTCAAGACCGGCTTCGCATACGAGATGAAACGCGTCCCCCGCGCTCTGCGGCGCATACGCCCCATCCGCTGAGAGCCGTATCCTTTGAGCCGCGCCGCCTGTACAGCCTGTCGCCGCAACCGGCAGCAAAGCCAGCACGAGCGCGAGGCAAAGCGGTTTTATTCTGATTTTACGGAGTTGATTCATATAATATCTTTTTAACCACGCGTATTAAAACGCGAAAAATAGATGTCGATTTCTTCGCGCAATTCAATACCGACCCGTTCGAAACAATTTAATATATCGTAATATGCACCCGAACCCGCTAAAAAATCCCAGAACTCTTCGGCAACCTTTAATTCATTTTTCAAGTCAAGCATTCCGGCAATCGTCCAACGACAATAAGGTTTCGGTTCATACGGATTGTAAGGAATAGCAATGAGCGTATTCACCTTTTGTGCCGGATTGTCATGCAGAGTAACAGCTACCCACTCGAGAAGCGTTCTTTTAAATCCGGCATATTCTCCCTTATTGGGCTTAGCGGTTTTTATATCAATGAAAAACAGTTCATTTTCCTTGCTCTGTAAAAATAAATCAACCTTCGTTAACTTTACCCGCTTTTCTTCGCCTTTTTGGCACACTGCGCGAATAGCCTCAATTTCATCTGCCTTATTAGGAGAAATATTCGCGGCACTAAGATTGTCCATAATATCCTGAATCACTCTTTGCGCCTCAAGAGTAATAATATTAGCAGGTTTGACCTGTGTTGCCGCAGCGGAAAACCTTATTATAGCTAACGCCTTTGCAACAGGTTCAAAAATCGTTGTTCCGAAATTTGTATTTATTGAATGAATAAAGGAATATAAAGCCAGTCTATCTTTGCCAAGTAAACGCGTATGAAAAGGCATTGTGATCGACTCGGGCTGATAATTGCTGAATTTCTCTCTTAACGCCGATTTCAGCAAGGTTTCTATGTTGTTCGCTTGTTCGGCAGTAAGAATTTTATAATCCGCTTCCATCTCATTTCTCCTTCATTCTGAAAATCGTTTCGGAATAGGCGTTTTTATCCTTCTCGGTACGATTCAACACGGGGCGCTTAAACTGCTCTACGATTATCATGTTTGCTTTTTCTGCAATTAGGGGGTACAAATTATTTTTATCGTTAGCTACAATAAATACTTCATAATCTTTTTCTAAGTATTTTTTACAATTTAATAAAACGTCTGATATATCTCTTACATATTTTGCCCGCGCTGATAAATTCGTTCCACTGGCTAAAGGACCGATTTCCAAATCATCTTTACGCTCAAGCCCAAACAATTCATAAGCATACGCATGCTGCTCATGATAATCTATTAATCCGACATAGGGCGGACTACAAAATATTCCCTTAATCTTATTTTTAAAATATCTGTTTTCCAGGTCGCCTCCCAGCGATAATATACTCTCTTCAATGTTGATGGTTTTAGAGTCACCATTAAAACAGCGTTGCGCGGTAGGTGTCCTTAATTGTGAGAATTCATATAGACGGTTCAGCGTGTCTTTCGAATATGTTTTCCACCATTTTAGAATACTAAAAAGCGGTTTACAGATTTTTTTATGCTTTGTACAATAATAAGTTGTATATATCGGCTCTATTAATGTCGCTAAATCTGAATGAGTCGTTAAGCGGCATGACCTTACGGTACGCGACAGGATCACTTGTAAAATATTCTTTATTTCTAATATATTAACCTTGGAAATAAGAGAATTGACATATTCGATTTCTCTGTATGTGGTGTCGTAGTACCACTTTTTAAGAAATGTTGTCGCTTGACAGTCATATGAAATCTCATGTTTTTCTGTTAACGATTGAAAAATCGGTAAAAAAGAGTTTGCTCTGTCGTTGCCATACTCTTTCTCATTTATTTCATTATTGTATACTTGTTTTTTAAAATCGGGTGAAGGAAAATACTCAGAGTTATATATATTCAACTCTTCAAGAAGTGTCTTTTCAAAGGTTGCAATATTGGTGTTTTTTTCAAATTCATCGAGAAGCTCCGTTATACGTTCAATAACGCGTTTCAGATAGTTTAAATCATATGTTTGAATTTTACAATTTGATATCAATGAGTTAAAAGCTGAAATATCAATCCCAATTGAGTGCATACCCAATTCATTTGCCTGAACAAGTGTCGTACCACTGCCGCAAAAAGGGTCTAAAATTATATCGTTTTTATGAAAATATACTGTTTTCTTAAACTCATCAATATGTTCATCTAAAAAATATTCAACTAACTGAGGAATATACTTACCTTTGTATGGATGTAATCTATGGACATGCTTCGTTGTTTCGGATTCTTTATATGTATCAAATGATAATGACCAATTCAAATCGTTGCTCAGTTTGTTCTTCCACTCTATTTCTCTTTTGCCTAAATATGAACTGTAGTATTCGGACAACTGTTCTAAGATAACGAAAATCCCATTTCCCTGGTTTACCTTATCTATTCTTCCATATTGTATTAAATAATTGATATTGGATTCTGTTATTGCCCTTTTCGATATTTGCGATGCTATCTCACAAGCCTCTGTTACCGTAAGCAATGTTTGCACTTTATCGTCTCCCGACATTCCCTTTATTCAGCTGCCCTTTCTCAAACATGACCATTTGACTAATATAGTTATCATAACATATTTTCAACAACAATTCAAATGTTTTATCGGGTATACATACGCGAGATTTTTAAGGAGGGCAGATTTTTAAGGAGGTCTTGCTTTTTATGAAGAGTCTTGTATAATGTTTCTATGAAACAAACATATACTTTTAAGAATATTACCGAACCGACGCTCGTGTCCGCGCTGCTCAGCGCGGCGGGGGTGCCGTTCGGGCTGCCGTGCGGCGGGCGGGGCGTCTGCAAAAAATGCCGCGTTCAGATAGCGGGCGGGGTGAATGATCCCACGGATTCAGAGCGCGCCGCCCTGACACAAGAGGAGCTTAGCGGCGGCGTGCGTCTGGCGTGTATGGCATACGCTTCGGGCGAGGTATCCGTTACGCTCACAGCCGATGAATACGCCGTCCCCGACTTTGAGAAAAGCGTCCGTCAGACGGCGCTGCCCGCGCGCACCGGAGCGGCGGTCGATCTCGGCACGACGACCGTTACCGCCGCGCTGTACGACCTTATGACGGGAGAGCTGCTGCGTTCGGACACAAAGCTCAATCCCCAGAGCGCGTTCGGCGCCGACGTCATCAGCCGCTTACAAAAATCGCTGGAGGGGCAACATAAGGAGCTCCAAAACGCCATCTGCTCCTGTATCGGCGAGTTATTGACAAATCTCAACCCCGAAAAGCAGCCGCTTGAAAGGACCGTCATCACGGGCAACACGGCGATGCTCTGTCTTTTGACGGGCAAAAACCCGAAACCCCTGACCGCCGCCCCCTTTGAGGCCGACTGCCTGTTCGGCTTTTCGCTGTCCGAAGCCCTGCCGCTTTTACCCGTCTTTACGGGCGAAGTATACCTGCCCCCGTGCGCGTCGGCATTTGTCGGAGCGGACATGACTTGCGCGGCGCTGGATGCGGCAGAGCGTTTCGAGTTTTTCGACGGCAAAGCGCGCCTGCTCGCCGACGTCGGCACCAACGGGGAGATCATGCTGTCGCACGCGAATACGCTCTTGTGCTGCTCGACCGCCGCGGGTCCCGCCTTCGAGGGAGCGACCCTTCACAGCGGCAGCGTCGCCAAAAACGGCGCGATTGCGGCACTAACCTTAAAAGACGGCGCCATCGCTTATACGGTCATCGGCGGGGGCGAACCGCAAACTATCTGCGGCTCGGGCGCCGTCGACGCGGTCGCCGTCATGCTGAAAGCGGAGATAATCGACGACACCGGCCTTATTCAGGACGCCGGTCACGCCTTTACCGACAACGTCTTTGAGCTAGGCGGCGTTTTGGCATTCTTTATCCCTGAAACCGAAGTCGCCGTCACGCAGGAGGATATCCGCAATATTCAGCTCGCCAAATCCGCCGTCTGCGCCGGACTCAACACGCTCATGAAAGAGGCAAAGCTTACGCCCGCCGACATGGAATCGCTAATCGTCGCCGGCGGCTTCGGCGGCTGCATCAATATTGAGTCAGCCGCCGTTATGGGGTTAATCCCCGCCACGCTTAAGGACAAGACCGTCATCGCCGGCAACGCCGCCTTAAAAGGCGCAAGCCTGATTCTGCTCGACGAACACAAAAAAGAACAGGCGGAGATAATAGCCCGAAAAGCCATTACCGTTGACCTGTCGTCGAGCGCGGCGTTTTTCGACGAATACATTGATAATATGGGCTTTATTCAATAAGGAAATGGCACACATCCCCCGTACAGAGAAACAGTATCCGCTCACTGTCACTGGCGCCGTTCACCACCAGCCAGTGGTTTCTGCCGTCGCCGTCCGTATACAGGTAATAGGCATTGTACGCAAGCGTATATTTCCCGTCGCCGTCCTTTGCCGTAAAGTCGACGGGAATATGCGCATACTCCTCCTCATAAAACATTTCTTTGATTTCCGCGCTCGTTTTACGGTACAGATTGAATTGACCGCCCCACCCGTGGCTCGTTTGCTGAGCGGCAAGCTCCTGCACCATATAGGGACGCCAGCGCATATTGTACTCAGTCCAGCCTTTCGGCGTAAACTCCGTATGAGTATCCACATAATAATACGGCAGAAGCAGGAGCGCGCACAGCAGCAGCGTGACCGGAACGGTGACGGAGGACTTCCAGTCGATAACCGCGTTGTCGTAGCGCTCAATTTCACTGGGCTTAATGACCGCTCCGGCGGCCTTGGCGGCGTCGTCGGCCAAACACTGCTCATAGAGCGCCATCATGTCTTTATGGTACCGGCTCTTGATAAAGTAAAACGTCTTATGTACCCTGCTGAAACCGATTAGAATCATGAGTACATATACACCCATCACCAGCTTTATCAACAGGGGAACGGCGCCGCTCCCGCTCAGCGACATCCTCGAATATATGAGATTCGCCATGGCGAGCGCCATCACACCGACGACCAGCGCCGATAAAAGCCGCCTTGCGGTGTGGCCGCACTGTTCAATACCCGAAAAGCACGCCTCGTCGATGGCGTGCGCTTTTTGACCGTATTCGAGCGAAAGCATAACGCACCCCCTTCCTTCATTTTACCATAACCGATTGTGGAATTTTGGCGTTTCGCAATTAATAAATAATATTTTACCATAAAAAAGAAAAAAAGTCGAGTGTTTGATAAAACCGCTTAAAAAAGCAAACATTTTTCATAAAGCTTGTCACAAGAAAAAGTCAGGTGTTT
>CAYYFY010000005.1:16008-19149 GCA_964471035.1 uncultured Eubacteriales bacterium | reverse complement strand
ATAAGAACGGCGGGGCGGGAATGGAAGGTGTGGCACAGATAAAACTCACAGCCCAAATACTCTTTTTTCACATCTGACAGCAAAAACTTAAATACCTGCGGCGACATCTTCTTGCGGAGGATGACGGAATAATTGCCGCAATCGAAAATGCGGTTTCTCTCAAGGTCAAACAGGATAGTTCGCGGCATGGGCGATTTCGCGTAAAGCGGGTATTCGTCGGAGAACCGGACGGTCATCGTTTTAGCGGTTTTATTTACTGCGGTCACCGTTCCCTTGGAATACGGCTTTCGTTTATGGTCAATGGTCAGCCCGCTTAAAGTGACGCCGGAGCAGTCCCTGATTTCAACCGGCTCCATGAAGCCGTCAATCATCAAAGTGGCGCCGTAGGCGGATATTTCAACGTTTTTAAGCCCGCGAAGGGATATACCGCATGCATACGCGAAGCCCGGAACAAACATGGTCTTTTCGGGATCGTCGCCGTACGCGCCCTTCATCACCTTGTCGGCGGTCTCTCTTCCGATTTTGTTGGTGATGGAATATACCCGCGGCTCGACATACAATACCGCGCCCTCGTTTTCACGCAGGGCGGCAATGGCGTTTTTGAACAGTTCACTGTCATTCTTGCCGGAAAAAGAGGATAAATAAAGTCGTTTTAACATAGCGTTATCCTTTCAAACGATGTTCCTACTATATTAACAAAGCGTTGTATAGAAATCAAGGGGATTTAAAAAATGCGGCAGATAATTATAAATTACAAAAATCTGCCGCAATATCATTGACTTATCGTTTTTTTTGGCTATAATAGTGTCAGAACTAAAATCTGCCGAAAGCAGGTGAAATAGTATGGACTACATTTTCCGTCATATGGAGAACCGCATACTGGAGCTCAGCAAATCCTACTCCGCGATTCTTCTGACAGGACCGCGTCAGGCAGGCAAAACGACGATGCTGCGTTCTCTCGCGGAGAAAGAGAACAGCGGGCGCGAATATATCTCGCTTGATGATGTAACGATACGCGATATGGCGAAGAACGACCCCGCGTTATTCTTGCAGCTGCATAAACCGCCGGTGCTGATCGACGAGGTTCAGTACGCGCCGGAGCTGTTCACCTATATCAAAATTCATGTTGATGAGCATCACAACCCCGGCGACTTCTGGATGACCGGTTCGCAGATTTTCCGGCTTATGCGCGGCATACAGGAATCTCTTGCGGGACGCGTCGCGCTTCTGCACTTGTCGCCTCTGTCGCAGCGGGAAATTACGGGGGAGCCGTGCGTGCCCTTTACCGCGGATTTCGACAGGCTGCTTGAAGAGAGTAAAAGCTTTACCCCCGTGACGGCGCCGGAGCTTTTCGAGCGTATGTGGAACGGCTCAATGCCCGGACTTGTCGGCGGCCTGTATCCGGACCGGAATATGTATTATTCCTCCTACCTCTCAACGTATGTGGAGCATGACGTGCGCGATATTTCCGGTGCGGCAGACGCGCTGAAATTCCATCGGTTCATTACGGCAGTCGCCGCGCGAACATCACAGACGCTGAATTATAATGCGCTTGCGGAGGATGCGGATATGGATATCCAAACCTCAAAAGCATGGGTCAATATCCTTGAAACGCTGGGCATCATCTTCCTGCTGCACCCTTATTCCAACAACGTGCTCAAACGCACGGTTAAAACGCCGAAGGTCTATTTCTACGATACAGGACTTGTCTGTTATCTGACAAAATGGTCGTCGCCGGAGGTCGCCGAAAGCGGCGCGATGAACGGCGCGCTGCTTGAGAACTTTGCCGTGTCCGAAATCATGAAAGGCTATCAGAACGCCGGACGCGAGCCGTATCTGTACTTCTACCGTGACCGCGACGCGAAAGAAATCGACATCATCATGGAGAGCGACGGCAGGCTCAGTCCGCTGGAAATCAAGAAGACCGCCGCTCCGGATAAGCGTGTCATCAAGACCTTTAAAGTGATTGATAAAGCGCCGTTTCAGCGCGGTACCGGCGCCGTCCTCTGCATGGCGGAACACTTTAGCGCGTTTGACAAAGAGAATCTGATCGTACCGATTGGTATGCTTTGAGGAAAGAACAGGTCATTATTATGACCATCCTTTCTAAGCGAGGCGGAAGTTTTGTCCGGTCGGCGAAGCCGATTCGCATCTTCACCTACGATACGAAAGGACAAAACTTCGGGTTGAAAGGTTCATCTTTCAACCTTGAACCGGAAAATCAAAGTAGGTGTCAGGGTACGGCTCGTCTATAAGCGTATAGTGCCACCACTCCTCGTCGTAGGGCTTGAATCCGGCTTTTTCCATGGCATTTTTGAGTATGAGCCGGTTATTTGCCTGTTCTTTTGTGATAAGGCTGCTCCCGTGGTGAGACGGGGGACCGAAGAAATCGAAGGGCGTGCCCATATCGAGCTCCTTACCGGTCAGCATATCCACAAGCGTCAGGTCTACCGTGCTGCCGCGCGTATGCCCCGAACGCTCCGCGACGTATCCGTCGGGAATGATGCGGGCTTTGTCTATGTCGGGATAGAAATATTTTTTGGTTAAAACGTCGTTTGTGTCCGCCGCCCAGCGCATAAAATGATCGACCGCGCCCTGCGGACGGTAGGCGTCGAACACCTTAATCGCATACCCCTTAGCCCGCAGATCGTCGCAGGCTGATTTCAGCGCGTTTGCCGCTTCCTCTGTCAGGATAGCGACGGGAGCGAGATAATCGTCCACCCGTGCCCCGATGAAGTTGTAAGTGCTGTAGTAGCGTATCTCCAGAATCGCGTCGGGGACGGTGTCGGAGACATAAACAAATCCGTCGGGCAGCCCCTTTGCGTTTGTCGGAGTGGTCGTACGGACAGTCGTACTGTCGGACAACCCCGTTGTGCGTGCCGTTGTAGTCGTGCTGATCGAGGTGCCGGTAACACTGACGGATCCGTCGGGCTGGGTGTTCGAAGTTTTTTCTCCGGCGCATCCGGTCGCCAGCAGCAGTATCGCCGTCAATAGGAACGCGATCGAAGCGGCGCTGTTTTTATGTTTTATATTTTTCATCATGACCATTCCTTCCCTTTGTTTTATTTCACTATTATGACCATCCTTTCTAAGCGAGGCGGAAGTTTTGTCCGGTCGGCGCGCTTTTGGCGAAATGAATAT
>CAYYFY010000005.1:0-15908 GCA_964471035.1 uncultured Eubacteriales bacterium | reverse complement strand
AGGAAAGAGCCACTGCGTTCTCTTTAATAAATTTGGTCGGGACAACAGGATTCGACGGCGTTGCCGTCGCGGCAACGATTATTATGTCCCTGCCGCCTCTAAAGGCGGCAGATGGACGATGCAGGTTCAAATCCGCGCTTTTGGCGAAATGAATATAGGAAAGAGCCACTGCGTTCTCTTTAATAAATTTGGTCGGGACAACAGGATTCGAACCTGCGGCATCTTGGTCCCAAACCAAGCACTCTACCAAACTGAGCTATGTCCCGATACTTATTATTGAATTGTTTTTTGCGCCGGATTCTCGTTATTTAAAGGTTAGCTCATAGTCCCAAACCAAGCGCTCTGCCAAACTGAGCCACATCCCGAAAGAAGCTCTCCGTCCGGAGAGCTTCTTTATTATAATATCCGGCGGGGCGGTTGTCAACAGGGAATAGCGAACACTTTTTGCGGTATAAAGAATAAAACGGTTTGATTTCTTGCAAATTATGTAAAAAATATGTATACTTATAGTAAGGAGCGTGGGAATAAGAGAACGATGAAAAGACTCGTGGTGTACATAAGCCCCGAAAAGGGGAGGATTGCCGTTCAGATGACGATCAAATTCGCGGGAACAGTCCTTGATCTGTTCATCCCGTGGATTTTGTCGTATATCATCGACAGCGTCGTACCCAATAAGGATAAGACCGGCATATACTTATGGGGTCTTGTCATGTTTTTATGTGCGCTTTTCGCGCTGATTGCCAACATCGTCGGCAACCGCATGGCGGCGCGCATCTCGGGGGACATCACCGCGAGAATAAGGCACGACCTGTTTGAAAAAACCATGAAGCTCTCCTGCCGCGAGACCGACCGGCTTACCGAGCCGTCGCTGATCTCAAGGCTTACGAGCGACACCTATTTCTTTTATCAGATGCTGATGCGTATGCAGCGTATGGGCGTACGCGCGCCGATCCTGCTTGTTGGCGGCTGCGCCGTGACGCTCGTGCTCCAGCCAATAATGGCGCTGGTGCTCATCGCGATGCTGCCGATACTCGGCGTCGCCGTATACCGCATCTCCAAAAAGGGTGTGCCGCTGTATACAAAGATACAAAAGATAGCCGACGGCATGGTGCGGCGCGTGCGCGAGTACATGAGCGGAATCCGCGTCATCCTCGCGCTGTCCAGGAAGGATTACGAGCGCAAGCGGTTCGAGCGCGTCAACAAAAAGGGTGCCGCCGCCGAGCAAAAGGCCGGCTATGTGATGTCGCTGACCAATCCCGTGATGAATTTTCTGCTCAATTTCGGCATGGCGCTCGTGATTGTCGTCGGCGCGTACCTCGTAAACGGGGGCTTGACGCAGCCGGGCAAGATCATCGCGTTTATGACGTACTTTACGATTATCTTAAACGCCATGCTGGGTATTACGAAGATTTTTGTGGTGTTCAGCAAGGGTACGGCTTCCGCCGCGCGTATAGCCGAGGTGCTCGACGCGCCCGACGAGCTTGCCCCGCTCACAGAGGAGGACGCGGCGGAGTCAGAGGCGCATATCGAATTTCGGAACATATCGTTTTCCTATACGGGCGGCAAGGACGACCTTCACGACCTGAGCTTTACGCTTAAAAGGGGAGAGACATTAGGCATCATCGGCGCGACGGGCAGCGGCAAGAGCACGCTGCTCATGCTGCTTCTGCGCTTTTACGATCCGGACAGCGGCGAGATACTCATCGACGGACAGAATATCAAGGGCATTCTCCATGAGGAGTTATACGCGAAATACGGAACGGTGTTTCAGAACGATATATTATTTTCAACGACCATCGGGGACAACATCGCTTTCGGGCGCGATGTGCCTGAAGAGGAGCTTGTGTCCGCGGCAAAGACAGCCCGTGCCGATTTTATTTATACAAAGGAAAACGCATTTGATTACCCGCTCGACATCCGTGGGGGAAATTTGAGCGGCGGTCAGAAGCAGCGCCTGCTCATCGCCCGTTCGCTGGCGAAGAAGCCGGAAATTCTGCTGCTCGACGACGTCTCAAGCGCACTAGACTACCGCACCGACGCAAAACTGCGCAAGGCGCTGTCGGCGGACTTTGCCGGTACGACGAAGATCATTGTCTCGCAGCGGATAAGCTCTGTTATGAATGCCGACCAAATTCTCGTGCTCGACAAGGGCGCGGTTCTTGGCGAGGGCGTCCATAAGGAGCTTATGGAGTCGTGTACGGAGTACCGTGATATTTATACGATTCAGATGGGAGGCGCCGCGCGGTGAACAAGAAGGACGCTCCCCAAAAAACACAGTTGCTGCGGCGGCTCTGGCGATATGTAAAGCCGTATAAGGGCATGATCGCCGGAGCGACCGCTCTGACGCTTACCAGTAACCTTTTGTCCTTAGTAGGTCCCCTGCTGTCGGGTTACGCCATCGACGCGGTGCAGCCCGGCAAGGGCAAGGTCGATTTTTCGGCGGTCTATCTCTACGCGCTGCTGCTCGTCGGGCTTTTCGCCGTTTCGTGCCTGCTCGGCTACGTGCTGTCGATTTTAATGATCAATATCGGCAAGAACACGATGTTCGCGCTGCGTAAGGACGTCTTCGACAAGCTGTCGAGAATGCCCGTCAGCTTTTTTGACAGGCGGCAGGCGGGCGAGGTCATCAGTATCGTCTCCTATGACATCGATACCATCAACGGCTCGATATCGACCGACATCGTCCAGATTTTTACGAGCGTCGTCACGGTCACCGGCTCGCTTGTTATGATGCTGACCATAAAACCAAAGCTCGTCATCATTTTCGTGTTTACCGTTCCTCTGCTCGCGTTATATACGCGGTACCGCCTGAAAAAGGTGCGCCCGCTGTTCAAAAAGCGCTCCGAAAAATTAGGACAGCTCAACGGCTACGCCGAGGAGGCGGTGTCCGGACAGAAGACGGTCAAGGCGTACCACCGCGAGGACTATATGCTGAGACGCTTCGACGAAAAGAACAGCGAAGCCGTCGAGACGGCATTCAGAGCGGAATACTACGGCGGCATCGCCGGACCGACGGCGAACTTTTTCAACAACGGCTCGCTGGCGCTCGTCTGCGTTTTCGGCGCGATGTTGTACCTGTCCGGCGCGGTTTCGCTCGGCAACATCTCGTCCTTCATACTCTATTCGAGAAAGTTTTCCGGTCCTATCAACGAGTTCGCCAATATCTTAAGTGACCTGCAATCGACCTTTGCCGCCGCCCAGCGCGTCTTTTCGCTGCTCGATGAATTGGAGGAGACTCCCGATTCGCCGGACGCCCTCACCTTAGAAAATCCCGAGGGGCACGTCACCTTTGAAAACGTGACCTTCGCCTATGAAACGGGCGCGAAGGTCCTGGACGAGGTCGGCTTTGACGCCCCGTCGGGCTCTCTGACCGCCGTCGTCGGGCCTACAGGCGCGGGCAAGACCACGATTATCAACCTGCTCATGCGTTTTTATGACCCGCTAGGCGGCAAAATCCTGCTCGATGGGCAGGACATCCGCGATTTTACGCGTGACAGCCTGCGCGCGTCGTTTTCCATGGTGCTTCAGGACACCTGGCTCTTTCAGGGCACCGTCGCCGACAACATCGCCTACGGCGCCGACGGCGCTTCGCGCGAGGACGTCGAAAACGCCGCCAAAGCCGCCGAGATACACAGCTATATCCTGTCGCTCCCGAAAGGCTACAACACAGTCATCAGCGACAACGGCGTCAACATTTCCAAAGGGCAGAAGCAGCTTCTAACCATTGCCAGAGCGATGCTTTCACCGTCGAAGATGCTGATTTTAGACGAGGCGACGTCCAACGTCGACACCGCCACAGAGCGCCGCATCACCAAAGCAATGACGAAGCTCACGCGCGACAAGACGTGCTTTGTCATCGCCCACCGCCTCTCGACGGTCGAAAACGCCGACAATATATTGGTCGTCGACGGCGGCAAGATCGCCGAGCAGGGTACGCATGAGGGGCTGCTTCAAAAGCAGGGGCTGTATTACAGGCTCTACCGCTCGCAGTTTGAAATTTAATGTGCCGAATACCGGAATATGTGGTATACTGCTAAGAGGAGGTGCGCCTGAAATATGGATTTATATAAAAAAGCCGTTGATTTTTGGAAAACCCGTCCGATTCAAACGGCGTCGGATATCGATTTGTATCTTGACAATTTCAGAATCCTGTTCGCCTATCATTCCGGAAGGATTGAAAACGACCGTATTACGCTGCACGACACCCGCGAAATCTTTGAAAACGGCAAGGTTCTCAATTTTACAGGGGATACGCGGACGCTTTTTGAACAGCGCAATCAGAAGCTGTGTTATGAGTTCCTCAAGCCGAAATTGGTGGTAAAAGAGCCGATTACCCTTGATTTTGTCAAGGAAATTCACGCCGTTCTGACAGCAGGCACCTATGACGAGCGGCGTTTTGTGGAGCAGGGCGAACGCCCCGGAGAATTTAAGAAGCACGATTATGTGACGGGGCAAGAAGAAGTTGGCTCTCCACCGGACAACGTCCATGAGGATTTGAGCGATTTACTTTCTGAGATCAGCGAATACGAAGATAAAGACGTTTTGAAGGTAGCCGCTTATTTTCATCTGAGATTTGAATATATTCACCCGTTTGCCGACGGAAACGGGCGTGTCGGTCGCGCTCTGCTCAACTATTTTCTGATGACCCACGGTCACCCGCCGCTGATCATATACGATGATGATAAGGCGGACTATTACACCGCGCTCGAGCGCTATGACAGGGATGAGGATATAGAAGCCATGTACGCGTTCTTGATACGGGAGACAGAAAAAACGTGGGGAAAGACATTGGCCAGACAATAAAATGAACACAGCCTCCGAAAAGTGAACGGAGGCTGTGTTTTTTACATCAGTTTTTCACCTGATGGCGGCAGTAGAAGGTGTAAACGAGCGGTACGCATATTATGACCGTCACGACGGCGACAGGTAAAAACAGCTCGCGCAGGTTGTGCACCCCTCCGCCGTAGAACACATGGCGCGTATTGTAAAGGTGCGTACCGAAGAGGATGTTGAGCGGCATGGCTTCTATCAGGGGTGTGTTGAGACCGCCGGGCAGCACAATTTCCGCGCCTATCGGCCACAGGGCGGCGGCGAGGCATCCGGCGGCCGAGGGAATCGGTTTGGTAAGCAGGGCGGATACTAAAAGGGTTGACAGCGTCAGCAGTGCCGCGCCTAAAAGGGTGGTGTGGCATACGGAAAACAAGTGCTGTAGGTTATCCTGTGACGCGGTGCCGACATGCGCCCCCTCTGTGCCTAAGAAGGCGAAGCTGACCGTTACGGTCATGGCCATATACGCCGCCCAGATGATCGCCGTATACAGCATCGACGCGGTGATTTTCGCCGTGACGAGTCTTGCCCGTCCGCGCCTGCTCGACAGCAGCAGCGCGTCGGTAGACGCCGCGTATTCGCCGGTGAACACGCCGCACAGCCCGAAAATAATTGCCGCCGCTAACAGGATGGAGGTTCCCTCCGGCAGCGATTCGAAGATGTTTGCCCAGCCGTAGTCGTATCCGACCGTAAAGCCTTCGGCGAGCTTCCTTTCGCTGTCGTTCAGATAGGCGAGATTTATTTGGTAGTCTGCTCCGTTTGGGTCATAAGACTTTATCCGTCTGCGTTCGGAAGCGAGCATGTTTACCTTGTTGTCATACTCGTTGACGGGCATATACAGCCCGAAATACTCCGGCAAATACTCTTTTTTAATGACAAATTCGGTCGTATGCGTTTCAAGGTATTCGTCCAGCTCGGCCTCGGTCATTTCGCCGTTTTCAACGCGGTTTATCAGCGCCGACATGTCGATGTCGTACTTTCCCTGAAAGACCGTGCCGCCCTCCCTGCTGTCGTTGACGATATAAATCTCATCGTTTGCCTCGAACGCTTCGAGTTTAGCGCGCAGCTCACCGATATTTTTATTTGAAACAAAGGTCTCGGGTACCCTTTTTTTCTGCATATCGGACAGCGGATAGTTATGGCCTCGCTGACCGGTGCGGTAGCTGTTCAAAGAATTCGCCGTATAGGCGATCATGCCTATCAGCGCGAGGATCAGAAAAACGATACAGAGCTTGCTTTGAAAAATCTTTTTCAGCTCATATTTGATCATGGAAGCCATATAAAACAATCCTTTCCGGTCAGTTTTTTACCTGATGGCGGCAATACTGCGTATAAATCAGCGGTAAGCATACCGCGACCGTCACAACAGCGACGGGGAAAAAGAGAAGCCTTAAATCGAACAGCATATCGGTAAGGAAAACATAGCGTATGCCGCCGATGTAGGAGCCGAAAATCATATTGACCGGAAATGCCTCTATAATCTGTGTCCACGAGTCATCGTCAGAGAGTATGTTGCCGACCAGCGGCAGCAGTCCGAGCAGCATAGCGGCGGCGGTCGACGGGATTTGCTTTGAAAACGCCGCGGAGACGGCGAGGGTAATCAGAGCGAGCAGTACCGTGCCTAAAAGGATCGTCAGGCTCACTTGCGGCAGCCGTTCAATATTGTTTTCCGCGCCGCCGACATGAGCGCCTTGTGTGCCTAAGAAAGCAAAGTTGACCGTGATCGTCATGGCGATGTAGACCGCCCAGCAAAGAGCAGCGACGCGACAATCTTCGCTCCGGCGAGCCTTGCCCGCCCGCGCCTGCTCGAGAGCAGAAGGGAATCGGCGGCGCTCGCGTATTCACCGGTGAACACGCCGCACAGCCCGAAAATGACGACGGCGGCCAGCAGTATGCCGGTGTCCGCAGAAAGAGAGGAGAAAAAATTTTCCCATCCGTAATCGTAGCCGACGGTAAAGCCTTCCTTAAGCTCCTTTTCGGTTTGTTCGGCATAGGCCGTGTAAACCCGATACATTTTTTGAGTTGTGTCGTACCCTTTTGCGGATTCGCGTTCCTGTGCGGCGTCCGTTTTCTTATGGTCATATTCGTCTACCGGACAAAACAGTTTAAAATATTCCGGAAGATATTCGTCCTTGATAACCGGAGGGGTGTATGTGGGACTTTGGGTCCCCTCGTATTTCCCGTGATAAATGGTTCTGGGGATTATTGAGTTTGCCGTGTTGGCTTTCCAGATACCATAATCCTCATAAATATTGTCGTTTTCCTCAAAGGCGGCCAGTTTATCGCGCAGTATGCCGATAGTGGCGTCGGAAACGAAGGTTTCGGGTATTTTTTTACTCTGAGGGATAGACAGTCTGTACTGCCCCCTGACGCCTGACTGGTACTGATTGACCGAGTGGGCGGTAAACGCGATCATACCGATGAGCGCGAGCACGAAAAGAGCAATAAAGAGCTTGCTCTGAAAAATCTTTTTCAGCTCATACCGTATCATTGCCGTCATGCTCGGACACCTCCCCGAAATGGTACAGATACACATCCTCAAGCTCCGCCTCGGCGGGAACGGCGCCGTCCGGACACGCGTCCGATACGATACGCGCGCGCACGCGGTCGCTCTCGGTCGGCGTAATGCTGCCGACGGTATAGGTTTGCTGCAGCGCGGGCAGCCTGTCGCGCGTGGTATCTAATAGCCAGACCTTGCCCCCCATGGAGGATAAAAGCGTTTGGGGCGGGGCGTCGGCGGCAATTTTTCCGAGCTTCATGATCAACACCCGATCGGCGATATAGGAGATGTCGGACACGATATGGGTTGCGTAGATGATGACCTTATCCTTCGAGACCTCGTTCATCATATTGCGGAAGCGGATGCGCTCCTTGGGGTCAAGTCCGGCGGTCGGCTCGTCTAAAATTAAAATCGACGGGTCGTTGAGTAACGCCTGCGCGATGCCGAGGCGCTGGCGCATACCGCCCGAAAACGTCTTGATTTTTTTGTTTTTTTGATCGTACAAATCGACATATTTGAGCAGCTCCGCGCTGCGCTCTTTCGCAAGGTTACCGTCAATCCCCTTGAGGGCGCACATATAGAGCAGAAAATCCATGGATTTGAAGTCCTTGTAGTAGCCGAAATTTTGCGGCAGATAGCCTAAAAGGTTGCGGTAGGACGCGCCCTGTAAACGGATGTCCCTGCCGTCGAGCGAGATTTTCCCCTCGTTGGGGCGCAGCACGTCGGCGAGCATACGCATGAGCGTCGTCTTGCCCGAGCCGTTGGCGCCGAGCAGAGCGCAGACGCCGTTATTGAGCGATAGGTTAATATGGTCTACGGCGCGTTTTTGCCCGTATTGCTTCGTGATGTCGTTAAATTCAATATTCATAGGTCGTGTCCAGCCTTTCGTAATTGCTTCGGTTTAGTACCACCTTAACCATGGAAATTAAAAGCGCGGAAAACAGGAGCAGCAGGAGAAACAGCGGGAGAAGAGGGGATGAGGCGAGCCGGACCTGCGCGGCGGTGTTGCCCGCGACAAGACCAAAAATCAGGCAGAAAAGCCCGAAGCATATCAGTATACCGTTCTGCGTTTTTGTGAATACACACGCCGTGAGGGTAATCAGCGACGACGCCGTGAAGCTCACAAGCCCCAAAAGCAGGGTGAGCTCAAGCCTCGCGCCGCAGAAAAGCGTACACAGGACGCTTCCGATAATGACCGCGAACAGGTCGAACAGCCCGCAGAGCGTCATTTTTGCGGCTAAAACGGTTTTCGGTGTGTAGAGGCAGGATGATTCGAGCTCAAAGCTCTGCGGATGGCGGTTATAAAAGAGCGACGGCGCGGCGGCGACGGTTAAAAACGGCGTCAGGGTACAAAGGGTTATGACGGCTTGCGACGCGTCCAGCGGTACGCTTACGGCAACCGCGACAGCCAAATAGGCGGTGGTAAACACCCAGAACGACAGCCGCAAAAAACGCAGCTGCGTTTTAAGGAACCGCGCCGGATAAAACGGCGGAACACTTTTAAGTATCGTCTGCGCCAGCACAAGCTGTTTTGTTTCTTCGAGTGCGGTGCGCGGCGGGTTTTTGACCGTGTAGCCGGACAGCGTTTTTTTCAGATTGTTTCTCATAATGCTTCTCCTTTCAGGCTCTCGCGCAGCGCCTTGTTCGCGCGGAAAAGCCGCGTCTTGACGGTGGAAACGGGGGTATCGAGGATAGCGGATATTTCCTTCTGCTTCATATCGTGGTAGTACCAAAGGATTACAACGTCGCGTTGGGTAGCGGGGAGGGACAGCACCGTCTGTCTGATTCGCCGCGCTCTCTCGTCTTGCTCAAACGCCGCTTCGACGTCGTCCGGCGAAGCATCCTCCGGAAAACCGTCCTCCAGCGGTAAATGCAAGCGGTTCTTACGAAACCAGTCGTTCGAGCAGTTGACAGCCAGCGTGAAAAGATAGGCGCGCAGCTTGCCTTTGTCTATGTAAGCAGGCAGATACCGCGTGAATTTGAGGAACGTCTCCTGCGTCAGGTCCTCGGCGACATAGGAGTCCCCCAGACGGCGCGCGAGGAACCGGTAGACGTCCTGATAATAGACATCCACAATCTCGCCGAGCGCCGCTTTGTCACCGGTCCTAGCCTTGGTTATGAGATCCCTCTCCTGCACGTGCTTTCCTCTTTCCCTCATAGCGTATAACGGTAGGATACTAAAAAAGGTTCCCGAAATCAAGAAATTGATTTTCGGGAATCTGTTTTTTTAATTCCTTAAGAACGGTACATATCTTTTAACGTAATCAGGCGCAGGTCCGACGCGGCGGCTTTTTTCTTCAGCGGCGCGGTGAAGCCCGATTTGGAGAACAGATAATAATAACACTTTTCATAGGAGCCTATCGCCTCGGCGTAATCTTTTGTCCGTTCCAGCTCGTCCTCAGACATAAGCTCGTTACGGAATTTGCAGGAGCCGACGATAATGCTGCGGCTGTCCGAAGAGGTGACGACCACATCAAGCTGCGCCTGTTTATGGGTTCTTGGGTTACCGCCCCACCACTCTCCGGCGGCGGCGATATTGATCGGCATTTGTTCGTCATAATACAAAATAAAATCCCGACACATTTTTTCGAAAGTCAGTCCCATATAGTCCGACAACCTGTCACCGATGGTTGTCTGATACGTTTTTTCGATTCTGCGCGACAGAACGGCAGCCATATTGTTTGGCACGAAGGTGAACCAAAAACGGAAAAACTGATCGTCAATCCGATAAATTGTCCGTTTGCTGTTGGGTTCGGTTACGGGCGTATCCTTTTTAATGATTCCCAGCGCGATTAAATTGGCAAGGTATTTTGAACATAGTCCCGTTTCGGTTCCGACAGCCGATGAAATTTCGGACAGCTTTGATTTTCCGGACGCTATGGCTGAAATCAAAGCGTTGTAGGTCGCCGGTTCGCGCAGCTCCTGCTTGAGCAGATTAGCCGGCTCTTCAAACAGCAGCGCGTTTCTGTCAAATACATTATCCAGCAGATTCTCTTTCATGTTTTTATGCGGTGAAAACTGCTCAAGATACATCGGCACACCGCCGGTGATTCCATACATGACCGCTTTATCCTCGTCGCTGTACTCCGGAAACCATTTTCCGGTTTCCCGATAATCGAACGGCAGTATCTTAAACTGCGCCGTCCGGCGGCCGTAAAGGGGGCTTTGATACCCAAGCACCTGGTTTTCCATGAAGCTCATGGAGGAACCGCACAAAATGAGGAAGAGCTTTGTGTCCTTAAACTGATGGTCGATATAATTTTGAAGCAGTGAAGAAACGCTCTTTTCAGCCTGCGCGAGATACGGATATTCATCGATGACAAACACAAGCCTTTTTGTCTTTGCCATCTCTCCAATCGCTGTAAATACATCGGCAAAGCCGTGGTAGGTGCTCATCGCCGCGCTTTGGCGGCTGTCTGCGATTGTTTTTGACAACGCCTCAAGGTTTTGCGCGGCGCTGCTTTCCAAAGAGGCAAAAAACACCGTTTCCTTATCCTTACAGAACTCGTTTATCAAGGTGGTTTTACCGACGCGGCGGCGTCCGTATACGACGGCGACCTCCAGCCTGCCGCTATGATACATACTGTTCAGCTTTTTAAGTTCCCGCTCTCTGCCGATAAACATACTGTCGCCTCCCATATAGTATATCATAATATACTATATCGTAATACAGCAATATTAATTTGTCAAGTGATATTTATCCATATATTTTTTCAAGCTCTCTGATAAAAGTGTTGGCGGCGGGCATTCCCTTGCCGTACGCCGTCGGTATGCCGAGCTGCGAACAAAGTGATTCGACATAGAAATGGATATATTCATTGCGCACAAAGAGCTTACCCGGTCTCCCGTGCTCTAAAAAAAAGTTGGTTAGAGCATAGGCGACGGCAATTTCGGTTTTATCTTCCTTTTCAAGCATTTCCTGCTGTAGTATGATTTTGTTTTTACGATCGAGCAACACGATAATTCGCGGAAAATAAGGCGTCTGTTCGGGATTATCCTGTACCGGTACAGGTAAAAATCGGATGTCCAGTTCCATTTCCCGGGTGTTTTTCGGGCTGGATTTCAGCCGCTGCAGCAAAAGCTCGTCAGTGAAAGTCACATTTTCGGTAATAACCGGTATGTCTGATAAAGGCGCGGCGGTGTTCAACCATTTCTTTTGCTCCTCGGAATAAAAACGCAGCAGCGTTTGACCGCCATCGAAATTCACGATAATTTCTCCGCTGATATAATATTTGAACGCCATATAAAAATTTTGCAGGGCTTCGGTCATGAGCTGTGCTTGAGCGGCATTGAATAACCACGGATAACAGCCCTCTTCCATTGCCCGAAAATAGATCCAGTTGTTTTCGCCCCGAAATTTCAGATTCAAAGATTTGATGATTTCGCGCTCCTGCGGGGCCAGCTCTTCGCGGTTGCCGCAGTAGAACATCAGGCAGTTCTGATAATGCATGAAGTCGTCCCAGCGGTCGTTTTCATTTGCCTCTATGATGCGGTTGAAGCCCAACAGTCCGCGCGCGCCTAAATAGACGCCGATGCCGTAGCATTCCCCATTCCTTCCTATGACGGAAACATACAGAGACTCTTCCTGTCCCGGAAGCGAAAGAGTGAACAGATCGGTATCCCAACGGTGCTCCCACGGCGAAAGCGCCTTGAGCTTTATAGCGATGTCATACAGCTTGTCCCACTGCTCCGCGGTCGGAGCGTCGGTTTTTGTTTTCACTTCTATTCCTCCGTATACGGTATATCGAATTGTTGACACCAATTCCGCACAAAATCAAGCATAGCCTTCTCCCGATAAGCGTACCACTGCTCGGCAATGCCGAAACGGTGCAGCGTATCCTTGAACCGGCGAAACGCCCCTTTGCCCGAAATGGCGATGCACAGGCAGTCGTTAATATGCTCGTCGGGATAGCTTTCGCTGAACTCCTCCATGATGCCGTACTCGTCCAGCTCCTCCTTGGCGGGCAACGGGTGGTATTCATTGAAGTGTTTAATAATATGCAGGGCAATACCATAATCATCGATATCCTCTTCGTACAGCCCCTCGGGAGCCTCCCCGTATTCATCCGCAATAGCGAGGAGGCGGCACTCCACGTCAAACAGCTCCCCGTCGCGGTTCACAAACTGACTCCATTCATCAGTTTGCATATCAATATGTTCGATTATTAATTGTAAAGATATGGGCATTTAGTCACCGCCTAATCAAGTTATAATATATATTACCATATTTCGCCTAAAAAATATAGATATTTTAAAAATATCGCAAACCATCCGATTTTACCGCACAGCTTTATATCAATTTCAAAAGTGCCGATACGGCGCTTTGCTGTTGTTTGTTCAGCCTGTTCCAGTTGTCCAGCAGCTCCCTTTGCGTCGGGGTCAGCGCCACGGGAGCGTCGTCGAAGGTGAAAAACTGGGCGAGGGTGATGTTGTACGCCGCGCAGATGCTCTCCAAAGAGCTTATGGAGGGGTTCTGCTTATTTTTTTATTAAATCTAATATATAACTTCCCCTGTTCGATATAAAGCTCTTGCTGTTGATCGTTAAACTGACGGAAAATCCTTATCAATTCGGATTCCGCTTGTGAGTTGATATTGTTTTTTACCGAATGATAATCAAGCAAATAATCAGTAGTCACCCCGAAATAAGTTGCCAGTGTCTTCAATGTTTCATAGTCCGGTTCTCTTATACCTTGTATATAATTCCCCAGAGTAGATGGAGCTATGTTCAGGGCAAGACCAAGCTGTCTTTGAGAAACCTTTTTTTCCTCTATGAGATTGCGCAGAATATCTCCGAATTTCATAAGACTCACCTCTTTTTTTATTGTACAAAAATGAGAAAAATAAACCTATAAAACCACAAAAAGAGTTGACAAACCACAAAATGAGTGTTATTGTAACGGTAGGAAAAATTTTCATATCATAAAGGAGGTTATTCAATGGCGTCAAAACGCCGAAACAAAATATTACTAATAACGATGTATTTATCCAGCTTTCCGCGATTCACGCTTTGACTTTGACTGAGAATTCGTCAGTTTTGGTTGAAAAAAGACGCCATTTGATCATGGTCATTTAGTACGGCACAATAACTACTTAATAAAAAATCTCAAAACAGATTAATATTGATTGTTGCAAAAAAGCGAATGCAGGAGGAATTAATGAAAATGGGTAAAAAGATTGGCGCAATCTTGCTGGCTGTGGTTCTGGTAATCGGAATTTCAGCCGGAACTTCGATTATTTTTAAAGATGACAGTGTTCCCGCATCTTCCACAAATGTCAACGGTAAGTCTGCTTATGAACTTACTGTTGAAGGCGGATATACAGGAACCGTTGAGGAGTGGCTTGCATCATTGGTCGGCGAAGCGGGAGAAAACGGAAAATCCGCTTATGAGCTTGCCGTAAGTAACGGTTATAGCGGAGACATGACATCGTGGCTGGAGTCATTGGTTGGTATAAACGGAACAAACGGAACCGATGGCAAATCCGCTTATGAGCTTGCTGTAGACAATGGGTATAAAGGAACATTATCGCAGTGGCAAACAGAGCTTTTGAATGCTTCCGGGGTTGACGGTAAGAACGGTGCCGACGGTAAAGATGGCGCTGACGGTAAGAACGGCACCGCCGGTAAGAACGGTGCCGATGGTAAAGATGGCGCTGACGGTAAGAACGGCGCCGCCGGTAAGAACGGCACTGACGGAAAAGACGGTGCTGTCGGCGAGAATGGTACCGCCGGTAAGAACGGCACTGACGGAAAAGATGGTGCTGTCGGCGAGAATGGCAAGTCCGCCTATGAATTGGCGAAGGACAACGGATACACCGGCTCCCTCGAAGATTGGTTGTCTGACATCAGTTCCGGTACGATGTCTTTATACAGAGAAGCGGTAAATAACGGATACTCGGGCAGCAAAGAAGAGTGGATAGCGGGTTTGGTAAATGCCGCGACAAATCCGAATGGCTTATCCGCTTATGAAATCGCGGCTAAACACGGGTACACCGGCACAGAAACCGAATGGCTTGCCTCTATAAACGGAACAAACGGAAAATCCGCATATGATCTGGCTGTTGACAATGGGTACACAGGAACAATAAATCAGTGGCTGGCTTCTCTTGTCGGTGAAAATGGTATTAACGGAACCAATGGTAAAGACGGAACCGACGGGAAATCTGCTTACGACATAGCTCATGAAAACGGCTTCGACGGTTCGTTGCAGGATTGGTTGTTATCTCTTGTAGGCACCGATGGCAAAAACGGGACCGATGGCAAGGATGGAGTAGATGGTACCGACGGTACCAATGGTACCGATGGCAAGAACGGTACCGACGGTAAAAACGGTACCGACGGTAAAAACGGTACCAACGGCAAGGACGGAGTAAACGGTACCAACGGCAAGGACGGAGTAAACGGTACCAACGGCAAATCCGCTTACGAGCTTGCTTGTGAAAACGGATATACCGGCACGGCGGCGCAGTGGCTGGCTTCGCTTGTCGGCGCTTCCGGAAAAGACGCCTATGCAATAGCATGTGAAAGTGGCTATTCCGGCACAAAAACGGAATGGATTAAGTCTCTGACCGGACCCGCCGGAAAAGATGGACAAAATGGCAAATCCGCTTATCAAATTGCTCGCGATTACGGTTTCGCTGGTACAGAAAAGCAATGGCTGGATTCTCTAAAAGCGACGGGTACGGGATCAGGTGAAGCCGGAAAATCAGCATATGAAATAGCCTGCGACTACGGCTTCGAGGGTACAGCATCAGAATGGTTGTATTCATTAAAGGGTGTTGCCGGAACCAACGGCAAATCCGCTTATGAAATTGCTTGTAATAATGGATTCGTTGGAACAGAAGCGGAATGGATCGCATCGTTAGCCGGTGCGACAGGCGCATACGGCGCAGACGGCGCAGACGGAAAGTCGGCGTATGAATTGGCTCAGTATAACGGCTTCAGAGGTTCTCTTTCTGATTGGCTTGATTCATTGATCGGGGCAAGCGGCGTTAACGGCAAAGATGGGCTTGACGGAAAAAACGGAGCGGACGGGAAATCTGCTTATGAACTGGCTGTAGCAAATGGCTATAGCGGCACCATAACCCAATGGCTGGCATCTCTGATTGGCAAGCAAGGCATAGCTGGCGTCAGCGGCGCGAATGGGAAGTCCGCGTATGAACTGGCTTGTGAAAAAGGGTATACGGGCACTTTGCAGGAATGGTTGAAATCACTTGTCGGCGCTGACGGTAAAGACGGAAAATCAGCATATCAAATCGCAGTCGAACATGGATATTCTGGCAGTGAGACTGAGTGGATTGCCTCCTTGACTGGCGTTAAGGGTGAGAAAGGCGATAAAGGTGATAAAGGTAATACCGGAGCCAAAGGCGACAAGGGTGATACAGGAGACGACGGTGTCAACGTTGTTAACAGCTATGTCAACAGCCAGCTTCACTTAATTGTCGTTTTATCTGACGGTACTGAAATTGATTCGGGATATGTCGGGGTAAACGGTACAACCACTACAACGACTACGGCAACGACTACAGCAACGACTACAGCAACGACTACGGCAACGACTACAGCAACGACTACGGCAACGA
>CAYYFY010000004.1:0-19626 GCA_964471035.1 uncultured Eubacteriales bacterium | reverse complement strand
GGTGCCCGTACCCCTTGCAAACCCGTCGACGGTGACGAACACGGCGCCCTCGTCATGAAGGTCCTCGCGGTGTCCGGCTTTGGTCAGCAGCTTCTGGCTGTACGGGTGGACGTTGAAGGTGAACGGTTTGTCGGAGCCAATAAGCAGCCCCGCGCCCTCTTTGTCGGTGAGCTTCAGATAGCGCGTTTCGGTGTGGTTGCCGTTGTCCTGCGGACGGATATAGTCCTCGTGCATGGCGGACACCTTGGCGGAATAGACGCCGACGGGCGACTGCGCCTTCATATCCGGCAGATTTTCAAGCGGTCCTCTGCCGAAATAGGTAGCGGCGGAGAAACCTTTCGGCATGGCGAAATAGACGCCGAAGCGCGGGATGTCGTAAAGACCGTCGTCGTAATCGTCATTGTCCGAGAATGAGGCGGTCAAAGCGATCGCGCCGTTATTGCCGACCGTATACCGCAGGGACACGTCAAAGAGAGGACCTTCCTTGCAGACGCAGACATAGTGCGCCATAACGGTTACAAGACCGTCGGTTGTCACGTCAAACGCGTCTAAGCGCCATGTCGGGTTGTCGATGCCGTAGGCGTCCATCCAGAGCTTTTCGATGTTGCGGTCGTTGTCGGTCGGGGCGCGGAACAGGTTGGGAACAAGAGCCTGCGCCTTGTCGAGCAGGTCTTTTCCGTTTGCGCTGTAGCCGGTCATAAAGCCGGTTTTCGCGTCAAAGACCGCGCTGCCGCCGTTAAACGTGACGGTGACCGCCTTTTTATCCGTTTTGACCTGTGCCATACCGGCGGGATCTTCGGTTTTAAGCGCCGCCTCGGCAAGCGTCAGCTGCTCGACGGCTATTGCCGTATCGCCGACAAGATAGCAGAAATCCATATGATAATTGGCACCCTTCTCAAAGCGGTCGAGCGGCAGCGTTATTTTGCGCGCCTTTTCGGGGGCGATGTCAAGGGTCATCGAACCGCTTTTTACCGGCACGCCGTCCTTTTTGAGCTGCCAGCATATCTCGATATATTCCGCGTTTTTGAAACGGTTGGTGTTGAGAAAGGAGAAAGTGTTCCCGCTGACATGCGACGCGCGTACGGGACGGTAAACGACCTTCATCTCCTCCGCGCCCGTGTGCGGGGTGCGGTCGGGATAGAACAGACCGTCGACGCAGAAGCAGCCGTCGTGGTATTTTTCACCGTGGTCGCCGCCGTAGGTGTATTCATATTTATAGTTTTTATCGTCCTTCGGGTGCTTGACCGAGTGGTCGGCCCATTCCCAGATACAGCCGCCCATCAGATTGTCGTAGGCGTAGAAGATGTCCCAGTATTCCTCCATCGCCCCGGGGCCGACGCCCATGGCGTGGCAGTATTCGCACAGATAGAACGGTGCTTTTTTATACATTGCGTCCCTTGTACCCTTGCCGACCTTCCCGACGTCGTCGGGGTGGGTATACATTTCGGAATAGACATCGTAGTGATGCCGCTTGGTGCGGCAGACGCCCTCGTAGTGTACGGGAATCTCGGGGCAGACATCGTGCAAAAACTGATAGCACTTGTCGTGGCATTTATAGCCGCCCGACTCGTTGCCCAGTGACCACATCAGAATAGAGGGACGGCTGCGGTCGCGGTAATACATACGCTTGACCCTGTCCACATAGCGGGGCGCCCATTTCAGGTCCATGCTGATGTGGTCGATGTGCAGATTCAGCGCGTTCAGTCCGTGGGTCTCAATGTCCGCTTCGTCGACGACGTAGAGGCCGTATTTATCGCAGAAAGCCAAAAACTGCGGGTCGGGCGGATAGTGCGAGGTACGTACGCAGTTGATGTTATACTCCTTCATCAGCAGTACGTCGCGCTCCATGTCGTCCATTGAGAGCGCGTAGCCCTTTGTCTCATGGGTATCGTGGTGGTTGACGCCCTTGAGCTTGATCTTTTTACCGTTGAAGGTGAAGACGTTGTTTTCTATTTTAATGGTTCTGAAGCCCGTATAGCTCCGGATGCACATCAGCTGCTTACTGCCCTTTGACAGGACGATGCGCGTTTCGTAGAGCGTCGGGATTTCGGCGTTCCACTCGACAACCGGTAAAGAGGCAAAGCGCAGCATAACGCTTTCGCCGGCGTCCGCCTCAGCTTCCGCCAACACCTTTTTACCGTCGAGCAGCGTCACTTTCGCTTTGACTCCCTCAAGTGCTCCTTTTAAGAACAGTTCGGTGGTCATCGCGTATTTCTTGCCCGTTTTTTTGGTTCTGATCTCAAAGTCGTTGATGTAAGCGGCAGGGTATTCGGTGATATACACGTCGCGGAAAATCCCGTTCTCGCGGAACATATCCTGCGCCTCGAGATAGGAGCCGGAGCACCACTTGAACAGCACGGCGACAAGCTCGTTTTCACCCTCCTGAAGATAGGGCGTGATGTCGAATTCATAGGAGTTATGCGAGCCCTCGCCGTAGCCGACGAACACGCCGTTTATGTACAGATCAATACACGGCGCGACGCCTAAAAAGGTGAGAATACGGGTTTTATTGATACCCTCGACGGTGATTTTTTTGCGGTAAATCCCCGCCGAAAAATCCTCGGGCAGCTCGGGAGGCACGACGCCGGTGCCCGTGAAGCCGTAGGGGCAGTTCAAGTACACGGGCGGCTCGTAGCCGTTCCTCTGCCATGTTGAGGGAATCTGCACGGTGTCGAATTTCAGCTTGTCGGTATCGACGGCGGCGGGCATGGCGGCTTTGCTCTTATAGTATTTGAAATCCCACGCGCCCGACAGAATTTTAACCATCGCGCTCTCATAGCGCTCGTTTTTATAGTCCGCCGACGCTTTTTTCTTTTCGGTCGTGTCGGGGATGCAGTACGCTCTGGGGGCGAGCCTGTTCTTTTCGATGACTTTAAAATTGACGTGATTATCAAAATTCAACGTATACTTCATAGTATTCCTCCAAAATTTAGTTTACCGGTTCATCATAGCATACAAGCCGTTTGTTTTCAACAACATTTTCTGTTGAAACACAGGCGGCGATGTGATAATATTGGGCAAAGAGAAATCAAAGGAGAAAATGACATGACCAATGTATTTGATATTACGGATTTCGGGGCTGTCGGGGATGGAGAAACCGACTGTACAGCCGCCATTCAGAGGGCGCTCGACGCCGCGGGCGGCGTGTTAGGACAAGTGATGGTGCCGCCGGGCAATTATCTCTGCGGTATGCTGAAAGTTCCCAAGGCGATAAGCATAACGGGCAGCCACGCCTGGTCTTTCCGTAATAACGGGAGCAGTATTCTGACGCTTTTAAGCGGCGATTATCCGTGTCTGCTGGATATTTCAAACGCGGCGGGCTGTACCGTCAAAGGGCTTTCACTTTCAGGCGGAAGGCTCGGCGAAAACGTACACGGCATCATGCTGACGCATGAGGTGTACAACGGGGGCGGGGAAGAGGATACGCCGACTGTCGAGGATTGTCGGGTAGACGGCTTTTCCGGCGACGGGATTCACCTCAACTGCATATGGTGTTTTTCGGTGCGTCACTGTATGCTCTGCTTTAACGGCGGGCACGGACTGTACATTAACGGCTGGGACGGTTTTATCCTTGACAACTGGATGTCCGGCAACACGGGCGCCGGCATATATGCGGACAAGGTCGCCGCCTCCGTGACGGCTACGGGCAACCGCGTTGAATGGAACAGGCTTGCCGGATTTTATCTGCGCAACAGCAATACGTTCAACATCACCGGCAACTACTTTGACCGTACGGGAGGCGCGGCGCTGAATTTAGCGAACGCGCAGGACGGGCAAACCGACACCGTCACCATAACCGGCAATATTTTCAACAGGAGCGGCGCCGGTGATTTTACGGAGAATCCGCCCGCGGATGAATACGATAACTGCCATATCAGAGCCGAGCGCTGCGTGAATACGGTGATTTCCGGCAACAGCTTTCGGGTCGGCATGAACGATGGGGGAACGGGACTGAAAAGCCCCGATTACGGTATTATTATCAAGCATCTCAGGGGCTGTGCCATCACAGGGAACGCCATGATGTGCGGGAGCATCAAACAGAATATATTAGATTTAGGCGAACATGAAGAGAGTGTGATTGTCAAAGACAACGCCGGTGTCGAGAGCGAAAAGGCCGGAACATTTTGGCCTGCGCTTTTAAGATAAGCAAACAAAAAACCGCCTCAGCAAGTGAGACGGTTTCGCTTTTTTTGAAATCAGCCGAGCTCGGCGAAATACTTGATGGTTCTGACCATCTGGGAGGTGTAGGAGTTCTCGTTGTCGTACCACGCGACGACCTGCACCATAAAGGTGTCGTCGCCCATGGCAATGACCATGGTCTGGGTGGAGTCGAAGATTGAGCCGTGGGTCTCGCCGACGACGTCGCTCGATACGATTTCATCGGTGTTATAGGCGTAGGAGTCGGACTGTACCGACTTCATGTAGGCGTTGACGCTGTCTTTTGTGACATCTTTGCCCTTGACGACGGCGACGAGGATGGTGGTGGAGCCTGTCGGAACGGGAACGCGCTGCGCGGAGCCTATTAACTTGCCGTTGAGCGCGGGAATGACAAGGCCGATGGCTTTCGCCGCGCCCGTGGAGTTGGGGACGATATTGACGGCGGCGGCTCTGGCTCTGCGGAAATCACCGTTTCTGTGAGGACCGTCGAGAACCATCTGGTCGCCCGTATAGGCGTGAACGGTCGTCATAATGCCGGACTGAATGGGTGCAAAGTCGTTGAGAGCCTTCGCCATGGGGGCTAAGCAGTTGGTGGTGCAGGAAGCGGCGGAAATGATGGTGTCGTCCTTTGTAAGAACGTTCTCGTTGACGCCGAAGACGATGGTGGGCAGATCGTTGCCCGCCGGAGCGGAGATGACGACCTTCTTGGCGCCCGCTGTAATATGGGCTTCGCTCTTTGCCTTGCTGGTGTAAAAGCCGGTGCACTCCAGCACGACGTCTACGTCGAGCTCTTTCCACGGAAGATTGGCGGCGTCCTTCTCGGCATAGATGCGGATGGTCTGTCCGTCAACCGTGATGCTGTCGGCTCCCGCGGTGACCTTGTCAAACAGCGAATAACGCTTTTGAGCGGAATCATATTTGAGAAGATGCGCGAGCATATCGGGGCTGGTCAGGTCGTTGATGGCGACGATCTCATACCCTTCTGCGCCGAACATCTGGCGGAACGCGAGACGGCCGATTCTGCCGAAACCGTTGATGGCTACTTTAACTGACATACTGTTTACCTCCTGAATATTATAGATATAGCTTTTTGCGGTTATATTTTACCATATTTCTGGCTTTATGCAAGAACCTTTGTTAAAGTTTAAACGTACTTTATCAACTTTGTAGCTTTGTTAAAAAATAATAGTTTTTAAGGAGAAAATGTAGTTAATTCAATGGAACGCCGTCCTAGTTAACGATATTGCGCGGCGAGCCGTTTAAGTAAGCTTCGACATTGCCGTTGAGGATTTTAAGCAAGCGTTCCCTCGTTTCTCGCCCCGCCCACGCGATATGCGGGGTCAACAGCGTGTTTTCGGCGGTGAGCAGCGGATTGTCGTTTTTGGGTGGTTCGACGGATAGAACGTCGGCGGCAAAGCCGGAGAGACGACCCGCTAAAAGCGCCGCGGCGACAGCCGTTTCGTTTATGACAGTCCCGCGCGAGGTGTTGATAAGATACGCACCCTGTTTCATTTTTGACAGAAAAGACTCACCCACAAGCCCGGTCGTCTCGGCGGTCAGCGGGCAGTGGAGCGTGATGAAATCCGCCTGTGGGAGCATTTCGTCAAGAGACAAAAACGTGATGCCGTCCATGTCCTTTTTGCCCGACGGCGTATATGCGAGGACGGTCATACCGAAGCTTAAAGCGATTTTCGCAACGGTGCTGCCGATTCTCCCGAAGCCGACAATGCCCAATGTCTTGCCCGACAGCTCGAACACCGGAAACTTCAGATAGCAGAAATCCTCAAGGGCTGCCCAGTCGCCGTCATGCACGGATTTTGAATAGTCGGCGGCGCGGTTGGAAAAGTTCAGGATATACGCAAACACCATCTGCGCGACGGCTTCAGTGGAATACGACGGGATATTGGAAACGGGGATATTCTTCTCCCGCAGATACGCGCCGTCAACGATGTTGTAGCCTGTCGAAAGCAGCGCGACAAAGCGCAGCTTCGGCAGCATATCGATAATCTCACGCGTCAGCGGCGTTTTATTGGTAATGACTATTTCGGCGTCCTTTGCTCTTTCAGCCGTCAGCTCCGGCGGGGTGCGGTCAAAGACGGTCAGATGACAAGCCTCAGAAAGAAAGTCCCAGTTCATATCTCCGGGGTTTTGCGTATAGCCGTCTAAGATGACGGCGACAGCTTTTTTCATTGTCAGCCTCCTTTTTTTGAAAGTATAGCATACAGGACGCTTTTTGCCAATATTTTTATTGACCTTGCCGTAAAAATGGTATAATATATGTAAGATAGACAGGAATCTGATATCTGATATATGTTTCCGGAAGGAGACTGCCCCTTGAAGAAAAGAGAGGTTCGCGCCGAAAGAGGGAAAGTGAAGCACCATAAAATCCTGTTGGCTGTCGCCTGCATCCTCATCGGTTTGGCGGTTGTGCTGCTTATTTGGATGTATTTAGCGCAGGTCGAGGCTATCAGAGAGCGGTACGCCGAACTACAGGAAAAGCTCACCTATTATGAAACCGTCATCGCGTCGCTTGAAAATAAATGGCTGCTCGTGCTCATTGTATTTTTTCTGTACGCGCTTAAAAGCTTTGGTTTCTTCGCGCCGCTGTCGGGGCTGTTCATCATCCCCGGCATGGTGTTCAAGGTTCAGTACGCGACGGCGATCAATATCATCGGCGTTTCGATTTTAATCAGCATACGCTATTATTGGGGAAACAAGCACGGGGGCGGCAGTGTGTCGAAGCTTATTTCCAAGGTATCTTTGATACGCGATTTTCTGAAGCTGGAGGATACGGGCAATCCGTGGGTGTTGTTTTTGGCGCGGTTGTTGCCAATAGCGCCGGTCAACGCCGTCAGCAGGCTGTACGGCGCTTCGGAGACTCCCTACGACAAATACCTGCTGATTTCACTATTGGGCTTCGCTCCGCGGATTCTGTCGTTTTCCGTATTGGGACGCAACGTGTTCGACCCGTTTTCGGTCGGCTTTCTTCTGCCGATTGTCATCATGTTGTTTATCTCCGGTGTTTCCATGTTTCTTCTCGACTATGCCATTTATCTGTTCGGCAGGCATAAAAAAGCCGCCGAGCGTTCAGATACCGATTGAAAGGATGAGATTATGAAAATCTTTGAGCTCAGAGGGGCGATTTCCGCCGGCCGCTTCGATATGCATTTGGCCGACGTGTATGGAGGAAAAGCGCAGGCGATGAGCCAGCGCGGGCGTTACTGCGCGCTGCTTGACAGCTTTGAAAGCGCCTATCCGGGAGGCGACAGCGACATCCGCCTGTTTTCCTCGCCGGGACGTACCGAAGTCAGCGGCAACCATACCGACCACAACCACGGCAAGGTCCTCGCCGCCAGTATCGATTTGGACTCGATAGCCGCCGTCCGCAAGACCGACGATAGCATCATCAACGCCAAGTCCATCGGCAACGGCACCGTGAAGGCCGACCTGTCAGACCTGTCTGTCCATGAAGAGGAAAAGGGTACCTCGGCGGCTCTCGTGCGCGGCATCTGCGCCGCGTTCAACGAGCGAGGCTATAAAATAGGCGGTTTTGACGCGGTCGTCGCTTCGCAGGTAATTATCGGGTCGGGCCTGTCCTCTTCGGCGTCGTACGAGGTGCTGATAGCCACAATATTGAACAACCTCTACAACAACGGCAAAATCAAGCAGGTCGAGCTCGCGCAGATTTCGCAGTATGCCGAGAACGTCTATTTCGGCAAGCCCTGCGGGCTGATGGACCAGACCGCTTGCGCCGTGGGCGGCTTTGTTTTTATTGATTTTAAAGACCCGAAAAATCCCGTCATTCAAAAGATTGAATACGATTACGAAGACGACGAATACATTCTGTGCATCGTCGATACGGGCGGAAGCCATTCCGACCTGACCGCCGAGTACAGCGCCATTCGGTCTGAGATGTGCGCGGTCGCGAAGCTTTTGGGCGGCGAGGTGCTCCGCGAGGTACCGTCGGGCAAGCTCGCCGAGAATATGACGATGGTGCGCAATGAGGTGGGGGACCGCGCGCTCCAGCGCGCCATGCACTTCTATCTGGAAAACGACAGGGTAGCCGCCGAGGTTCGGGCGCTTATCAAAGGCGATTTCACGCAATTCTTAAGCCTCGTGCAGAAGAGCGGCGACTCGTCCTTCAAGCATAATCAGAACGTGTATACCAGCGTGGATTCCAAGTATCAGCCGGTCGCGCTCGCCTTGGCGCTGTGCGACTATCTGCTTGACGGCAAGGGTGCCAGCCGTGTCCACGGCGGAGGCTTTGCCGGAACGGTGATGGCGTTTGTGCAGAAGGACAACCTACATCGCTTCACAACCGAAATCAAAAAGGTATTCGGCGAGAAATCCTGTTACATACTCTCCATCCGCACCGAGGGCAGTTGTGAAGTTTAATATGTTCGATTTAAAGAATACATTACAAAAGTTATGCGCCGCTTTCGGAACCCCCGGCGCGGAGGACGCGGCCGCCTATGAGGCGGCGGCGTTTTTGTCCGCGTACGCTACCGTCAGCCGCGACCCGTTAGGCAGCGTTATCGGCGTTGTTGACGGGGAAAAGGACAGTATCCTGCTCGACGCGCACATAGACCAGATCGGGCTGATTGTCACCGAGGTCGATAAAAGCGGTTTTCTGCGCTTTACACGCTGCGGGAACGCCGACGAGCGGCTGCTTGCGGGCGCCGAGGTGACTGTCTGCGGCAAAGAGCCGCTCTTTGGCGTGATTACGAGCACGCCGCCGCACCTTTCCGACCCCGATGAGCGCGGCAAGGCTAAAAGCGCGGAGAGCTTGTTCATCGATGTCGGATTTCCGGAAGAAAAAACAAAGGCGCTTGTATCGCCCGGGGACAGCGTGGTTTTTAACGGGAAATTCAGCGAGCTTCTAAACGGAAGGGTAGCCTCCGCCGCGCTTGACGACAGGGCGGGAATCGCGGTCATTCTGTACGCGCTCGAATTGTTGAAGGATAAAAAGCATAATCGGAGGATTATCGTTTCATTCTCCGCGCGCGAGGAGGTCGGCGGCAGCGGCGCGGCGGCGGCGGCGTTTACGGCAGAGCCCAAAGAGGCAATCGCCATCGACGTCAGCTTCGGCGATTTTCCGGAAGCCGATACGACTGAAACGAAAAAGCTCGGCGGCGGTCCGATGATCGGCTGTTCACCCGTGCTTAATAGAGAGATGACCGCGCAGCTTAAAGCCGCCGCCGATAAAAACGGTATCCCCTATTCATTGGAGGTCATGGGGGGCTTGACAAGCACCAACGCCGACCGGATTTCCATCAGCGGCAGGGGCGTAAAAACCGCTTTGATTTCCGTTCCGCTGCGCAATATGCACTCCGCCTGTGAAGTCGCTTCGCTCGGGGATATAGAGAACTGCGCCCGTCTGATAGCGGCGTATATAGACGGAGGAGACAGTTATGGTAATTGACACATTAAAAGAACTTTGCGCGTTGTACGGCGCGTCCGGCGACGAACGGGACATTGCCGCGTATATCACGTACAAGCTTAAAAATATCGAGGGCGTCAATCTTGAGGTCGATCCGCTCGGCAGCGTGATTGTGACTAAAAAGGGCGCCGCCGCGCCGAAATACAAGGTGCTGCTCGACGCGCACACCGACGAGGTCGGGGTGATCATCACCGATATTTCCGGCGACGGATTTTTATCCTTTACTACCGTCGGCGGAATCGACCCCGCCGTACTCATCGGGCGGCGCGTCGTTGCGGGTAAACTGAAAATCGCGGGCGTCATCGGCTTGAAGCCCGTGCATCTGCTCGCCGAAAGCGACAAGAAAACCATTCCCCCTGTAAAGGACCTGCGTATCGACATCGGCGCGCGCACCGAAAGCGAAGCCGCGGCATTTGTCGGCGCGGGGGATTACGCGTATTTTGATTCGGATTTCATTGCCTTTGGGGACAATAAAATCAAGTGCCGCGCGTTTGATGACCGCGTCGGCTGCGCTATACTGCTGACATTGCTCAATGAACCGCTGGCTTACGACACACAGTTTTCCTTCTCGGTACAGGAGGAGGTGGGACTGCGCGGCGCGGCTGCCGCGGCGTTTACGGCGGCTCCCGATTACGCGCTTGTGCTTGAGGCGACGACTGCCGCCGATATCCCCGACATTGAGGGCGGTGCGCGCGTCTGCGTGCAGGGAGAGGGTCCGGCGGTCTCCTTTATGGACAAGAGCACGGTCTACGATAAGCAACTGTACGAAACGGCGATGCGCGTCGCGCGTGAAAGCGGCGTGAAGTGCCAGAGTAAAACGCTCGTCGCCGGAGGCAACGACGCGGGCGCTATCCATAAGAGTCGGGGAGGGGTAAAGACCCTGACGGTCTCCGTGCCGTGCCGCTATATCCACAGCGCCGTCAGCGTCGCGGATGTCCGCGACATAGAGGAAACGCTGCGCTTTTTAAGGGCTGTTCTGCCGATCCTCTGGAATGATTGAGCGTACTTACGGCGGCGACTCTTTCGCCGCGTTTTTGGACAGTCCGCTGTCGATACGCGCAGAGGCGCGGTATGCCGCTTACGGCGAATCCGCCAAAGTGTTCTTACAGACAACAAATGGGGAGCCATCGGCGCTGATTGCCGACGATTACGGCGATATCACGCTGATACCGAAGGGTAATTCGGATTATGAGGAGCTGAAAAGCTTTCTTAAGTTTACCGGCTTTCACAGCGTGACGCTGCCGGCGGAAAACGCGAAGGAACTGTTTGAAGGTTACAACGAATACCCGCTGATGCGGCGTATTTTTACAGAGTCTGAAAACGATTCCGCCGTCCGGTTCCTCGACAGCAGCGCCGACACGGCGCTCTACCGGCAGATTTACGCGCTCGGCGGCTTTACGGCTGATTTTACGGATTGGTACGCCGACATGGCGGCGCGCGTCTGTAAACAAACGGCGTCGGGAGCGCTTCTGTTTTCCGATGGAGAGCTTGTTGGTATGGCGTTAGCCTCTTTTATTTGCCCGCGCGGCATTTTCATTTCGGCTGTCGCCGCGAAAGCGAGCTATACGGGAAAAGGGTACGCCTCGCGCTGTGTACGCGCGCTCTGCGGGAAAATTCAAGGCGAAGCATACCTGTGGTGCGAAGAAAGCTTAACCGCGTTTTATGAGCGGCTAGGATTTATAAAGAGCGGCGCGGTCGCCGTGGTAGAGGAAAACATATGAACGATTTTATTATCAGCGATAAAATAAAAAATCTCGCGAAAGAAACGCAGAAACGCTGCGCCGCGCTGTTTATGGGGATAGACGCCAATACGGAGGTCCATCAGCGGCGCGTCTTAAAGGCGTTCTGCGACAACAGGGTGAGCGAAGCGCATTTCGCGCCGTCGACGGGCTACGGCTACGGCGACCGCGGGCGCGAGGTGCTCGACAGGCTTTGGGCTGACGTCCTCGGCTGCGAGGACGCGCTGATTCGCTACAGCTTTGCCAGCGGCACGCACGCGCTCTGCGTCATGCTGTTCGGCGTTCTGCGCCCGGGCGACACGGTGCTCTGTGTGACGGGCACGCCCTACGACACGATCCATTCCGTTTTCGGGATACAGGACAAGACCGGCACGGGCTCGCTCGCCGATTTCGGCGTCCGCTACCGGCAGGTCGATCTGACCGATACAGGAGAAGTCGATCTCGACGGTATACGCGCCGCTTTGCGTAACGAGCCGGTCAGGGCGGTTTATATCCAGCGTTCGCGCGGCTACACGCTGCGCCCGTCGCTGACCGTTCAAAAAATTAACGAAATCGCGAAGCTCGTTCGGGAGGAGAGCGGCGCGCTTGTCCTGCTCGACAACTGCTACGGCGAATTTGTAGAGACCGTACAACCCGGCAATGTCGATTTGCTGGCGGGTTCGCTGATTAAGAACCCGGGCGGCGGCATCGCCAGATGCGGCGGCTATATCGCCGGTAAAAAAGAATATGTGGAGCTGTGCGCCTATCGGATGACCTCGCCGGGCCTCGGGCGCGAGGTCGGGGCGACGCTCGGTCACAACCGCGACATCTTTATGGGGATTTTCCACGCCCCCCATGTGACGGGCGAGGCGCTCAAAACCGCCGTGTTCGCCGCGGCGCTGTTTGAACAATTGGGTTTTTCAGTATCGCCGCGGCCGTTTGACGAACGCGCGGATATCATTCAAAGCATACTCTTGAAAAGTCCCGAGCGGCTCGTCGCCTTCTGCCGCGGGCTTCAGAGCGGATCGCCGGTCGATTCCTTCGTCGTGCCTGAAGCCTCGGATATGCCCGGCTACGACAGCAAGGTCATCATGGCCGCCGGAGCGTTTACGCTCGGCTCGTCTATCGAGCTGTCGGCGGACGCGCCGCTGCGCGAGCCGTACGCCGTATGGCTGCAAGGGGGGCTGAACTTCCACAGCGCGAAGGTAGGCTTGCTGCTCGCCGCTGACAGGGTGCTGGAGTGCGGTGAATAAAAATCCGCCCGAGGGCGGATTTTTCAACTATATTCGCCTTGCGGCGAGTGATATTGGCTGCGCCAGTGATATTGCTGCGCAGTGATATTGGGCTTCGCCCAGTGAAAGAGGCGAATATAATATCACTGAAGACTGTAAGTCTTCAATATCACTCCGAGCGTAGCTCGGAATATCACTTTTGCCGTTAAGGCAAAAATATCACTACCGTTGAGAAAAAACCGCCTTTCGGCGGTTTTTTCTCATCCAAACGGATCGAAGAAGTTTTGGGTTGTCGTCTCATTTTCAGTGATTGTCGAGCCTCTGTCCTCAACAAGCTTTACCTTGACGGTAAAGGGTTTGCCGATGGAGTAGTTGTTGTTGACGCGGACGATGGTCAGTGTGAGGGTTTCGCCGACGGACATATCGTCGATCATCGTGGGCAGGGTGTTGGTGGTGGTCAAATCCTTGCCGTTGGCTTTAATGATCAGGTCGTTGACCTGCACGCCCTTGCTGGAAAGATCGCTGTCGGGGTCTATCTCGGCGATAATGATTGAGCCGGACGGCAGATTGTTCGACTGGACAATGATACTGTAAATCTGGCTTTGGGCAACAGGACTGTACTTGATGCCGAGCTTCGGGCGGTTGGTGACATAGCCGTGGGCGATGATCTCGTCAACAACCTTCTTAACCGTGTCGATGGGGACGGAAAAGCCCATGCCCTCATAGTCGGTGTCGGCGATTTTCGAGGAGTTGACGCCGATGACCTGACCGTATTCGTTGACGAGCGCGCCGCCCGAGTTGCCGGGATTGATGGCGGCGGTGTGCTGGATGCAGGGCTGTGAATAACCGACCGAGCTGTCAACCGGTCTGTCCATAGCGGAAATCATACCCTTGGTGAACGAGCCGAAGAACTCGGTGCCGCCGGGATTGCCGATGGCGTAGACCGTCTGTCCGACGGCAACCTGGCCGATGTCGCCGAACTCGGCGACGGCAAGCCCCGTCTTCTTGACCTTTAAGACACCGATGTCGGTTTTTGTATCGTAGCCGACGATGACGGCTTCGATGTCGGTGTTATCCGAAAACCGGATGCGGATACTGACGCCGGGGTCGCTGATGACGTGGGCGCAGGTGATGATGTAGGTGTATTTGCCGTCCGCGTCCTTGCCCATGACGACGCCCGAGCCTTCTCCGGCAAGGTTGTTGCTCGAATAGACAAGCACGCCGACGTTAATGTTCTTGACCATGTCATAGACCTTAGAGGAGGTTAAAGCACCCGTTGCCGAGCCGGTGACCGTCGGGGTTGAGGCTATTGTAACCGAGGCGTTGCCGCCGCCGGAGGTATCGTCATTGTCCGAGCTTTGAGTCGTCGGGTTCAAAGTCACGGGTCCGTTGTCGGCAAAGCGCGTGGCGATGAGTATGCAGGCGACGATGACGCACAGGCAGATGGCGGAGATAAAGATAGTCGCTCCGGTTTTATGCCCTTTACCCGCCTTTGATTTTATGGGGGGCGGCGCCTGAAACACACTCTGCGCGGGGGTCTGCGCCTGAGCGGCGTAAGGGTAGCCGGACGGCGCGCCGTACGGGGAATCGGTATTGCCGTAGTTGTAAGCGGTATAGGGCGGTGAAGCGGTATAGGGCTGCGTGGGGGTGTATGCCTGACGCTGCGGCGCGGCATACACGTTTTGCGGCGTGGAATACACGTTTTGCGGTGCGGAATACACGTTTTGCGGTGCGGAATACACGTTTTGCGGTGCGGAATACGTGTTTTGCGGCGCGGTATACGGAATCTGCTGCGGCGCGGACGCGTCGTAAGCGTACGATTGATTTTGCGGGGCGGGGGTCTGTTCTTTGGAGACGCTGTCGAATATGGGCAGGCTGTCAGCGGAGGATTCTTTTGCGGCAGACGGTTCTTCCGCGGCGGGTGCAAACTGCTCCGCGTCGCCCGTGTCAGGGGAAGCGCTCCGCTCGTTTTCGGGATTGGTGTTGAACAAGTCGTCCATTATGCTTACTCCTTTGTTGCTTGTTTCGGGTTGTTTATCTATTAGCATACACCCAAATTATGAATAAACTCCTACGGGAAAGTAAAAAAACGGTAAAGGTGGGGGGAGTCGAAACCGTATTGTGTTCGGCTCCCCTCGCCTCACTGTTTAGGAAGATTCAGGGCGAATTCCGTGTAGTTGCCCAAAATGCTTGAAACGGCAATCGTGCCTCCGTGGAGCTCGACGATACTTCTGACGATGTGCAGTCCCAGTCCGACGCTCTTCGTATCGGTACTGCGGGATTTGTCCACCTTGTAGAAGCGTTCAAAGACTTTCTGAATCTCTTCCGGCGGGATGCCCGCTCCGGTATTTTTAACGGAAAGGAAAAAGCCGTGCGGCGCCGCGCCGCCTAAGACCGTGATTTCGCCGCCGTCATTGGTGAATTTTACGGCATTGTCCACAAGATTGTAGATTGCCTGGTTTATCATATCGGCGTCGGCGTTAAGGAGCATGGATTCGAGCGCGTCAAGCCCCGTCACGGTGATGCCGCGTTGTTCGATTATCTGCTCAAAGCCTAAAAAGGTACTTAAAACCATTTCGGAAAGGTCAAAGGTTTCGTATTTCAGCTCGACGTTTCCGGTCTCAATTTTTGAAATGTTGAGCATGGTGGTGACGAGCCTTGAAAGCCTTTTAACCTCGCCGGACACTATGCCTAAATAATAGGAATGCCTGTCGGGGGGGATGGTACCGTCAAGAATACCGTTGATGAAACCGCCGATGGTCGTCATCGGTGTTTTAAATTCATGAGATACATTGGCGACAAAGCTCCGCCTGGAGCTTTCGAGGGCATCGAGCGCCTTTGCCATGGAGTTGAAGTCGGTAATCAGTCTGGTCAGTTCGTCGTTGCCCTTTAGCTTGACGCGATAGGAGAAATCCCCCTTGGCGTAATGCTGCGTCGCCTCTGCCATCTCCCTGAGCGGCTTTGTCAGCTTATCGGTCATGACATAGACGGCGATAAAGACGATAAACAGCGTAAAGATGGATGCGGAGAGAAACATACCGAGCACCTTGAGCGAAAACGAGGTGAGCTCCGCCATGACCGGAGCCGTCGCCACGATAACGCCGACGAGCTTGCCGTTCACCTGAATCGGTTCGATGGCCACCGCGTGAATGTCGGCATAGGTGCCGTCAAGCTTTGAAAAGACGGCGCTGCCCTTTTCGCTGGCGCTCTGAACGGTATTCGTACTCAGCCTGTAGCTTTTATGATACAGGCACTCTCCGGTGCCGGATATCGAGAGATTGGGGGAGAGCAGATCCTTGCAGAGAATGACGTTGCCGTCGGTGTTGCACATGAATACGTCGGCGTCGAGCGAGTCGGAAATCTGTTTTAAGGTGTTGCAGATGATCATGGTGGCGCGCTCGTAGTCGCCGATGACGGCAGCCTGCTCTAAGGATTCCGTTATGGTCTGTGCGATATTTCCGGCATTTTTCTTGAGCATCTGGAGCTTGGTGTCACGCCAATAGTTCACCGTAAAGGCAAACAACAGTAAGCCGATGACGCACAGGCAGACGATGATGACAGACGAAAAAACGGCAAAATACTTCGCGAAGAAGCTGCCTTTTGTCAATTCTTTACCGAATTTTCTGAGCTTGTCTTTCATAAGTCGTATTTATATTTTATTTTTTGTTTCAAATTTATAACCGACGCCCCAGACGGTTTTCAATTCCCATTTGTCCGAAACGCCTTCAAGCTTTTCGCGCAGCCGCTTGACGTGGACGTCCACCGTCCGCGAGTCGCCGAAATACTCAAATCCCCAAACCTCATCGAGAAGCTGGTCGCGGGTGTAAACGCGGTTCGGATTGCTCGCCAGATGATAAATCAGCTCCAATTCCTTGGGCGGGGCGTCCACGACGGCGCCCTTCACCTTCAGCTCATAATTGGTTAAGTTGATGACAAGACTGTCAAAGGAAACCTCCTTGATCGCGTCGGCGGACGCGGCGGCAGGTACGGTACGGCGCAGCACCGCCTTGATGCGGGCAACGACCTCCTTGGTGTCAAACGGTTTGGTGATATAGTCGTCGGCGCCCAGCTCCAGCCCGAGAACCTTGTCGAACGTCTCACCCTTGGCGGTGAGCATGATGATGGGTGTCTGCCACTGCTTGCGGATTTCGCGGCAGACCTGCCAGCCGTCTAAGGACGGGAGCATGATGTCCAATAAAACGAGGTCAGGCAAAACCGTCGGAAATACGCTTAAAGCGGACGAACCGTCGTTGACGATGGTTACCCGAAAGCCTTCCTTTTCCAGGTAAAGACGGAGCAGCTCACAAATATTGGTATCGTCATCGACGACGAGTATCTTGTCTGTCGGCAAAGAAAACCCTCCTTTAGCTTTTAACTGACGCCAGTATACACCCGACCGTCGGGGAATTTGTTAACAAATCCTGAAAGAACTTCGGCGAAACTTTAAATATTTCGGGCGGAGAAGTTATTTTTTAGTCTTCTTATTTTTATTTTTGCTTTTATTCTTATTCTTTTTATTCTTTTTACGCATGACCAGCAGCAGCGTGATGCCAAGACCTATAAATACCGCCGAAACGCCGCCGAACAGTAAGAAAATGAGCCAGTTGTCGGCAATGGTCGAAAGCTTCTTAAAAAAGCCGCCCTCGCTTTTACTTGTAGTGCCGGGGTTCGTTACGTCCGTATTTCCTATCTGTACAATGCCCACGCTGTCGTCGTCGTATACCGTATACGCATAACCGGCGGGCAGGGTATTGTAGTCGAAGGAGGCGACGACATTCCCGCTCGCGTCAATATAATTGCCGTTTATATCGGTAGAATACAGCTGGTTTATGATGTCGCCCCCCAATGAGACGACGGAACCGTTGACCGTCAGAATGTCACTGGGATTCGCCGTGATATTCGGTATGGATACGGATGTAGTCGGGGGCGAGGTATCTGTGGGGACTGTCCATGTCTGAATAGGATTGGTCAGCGTATTGGGTTCGGACGTGTCGCCGCCGCCCTGTATGATGTTGAGTTTATAGGTAAAGGCGTTTTTTTGAACGCCGTTCTGGAAATAGCGGACGATTATCGAGATCGTCTCCCGTGCCTTGCCGGACAGGGTTATGGTCTCATAGGCGTCGGCAGCGACAGGCGTGCCGTCGCTCAAGGTTATTTTCACCGACGTGCCTTTTTCGGCGTCGTCCCGAAAGAGGGGAGTCGCCCGAAAGCTGACGGTATCGCGCTTATAGTCCAGCTTTACGGTATAGGAGGCGATGTCCGCATAAAATTTATCGGATAAATCAAAATATGTTGTATTTTTACATACCTTGGAAAACGCTTTTTCATAGGTATAGGAATCCGGCAGCGTCAGATTTCCTTCCTTGTTGCCGATGAGCTGTAGAATATAAAAGGGGACGGAGTTGGCGCTCAGATGCTTGCCGAGCTTTTGCCAGTTCAGATCGACGCGGTATTGGTCGCCGAGTCCCGCGCACATATATTTCAGCCTGAGCTCCTCGTCGGTGGCTGTCGAGGCGTCGATGGTGATGCCGTGCTGCTCAATCTCAAAAATAGCCATACGGCGGTAGACTTCCCCGCGGGGGATGGTGGAAATCTCGTTTGACTTGACGTAGCCGTTGACCCAAAGGGTGTAGAGCGTCGAGTAATAGACGTAATCGTCGAGCGTTGTCACGGTAACTCCAAAATATTTGCTGACGAACTGCGGCAGCACCTTACCCTGACCGGAAACGGTCATCATATACATCATAAGCGCTTCCTCAAGCCCGGTGCCGCGCGGGATTTCGGGCTCCGGCTCTCCGCTGACGACATAATGGAAGTCGTTCCTCATAAAGGCGTATAACGCACCGACCATGAGCATTTTGGTGGAGTCGTCCTTGACGTCGCCCGGAATGACGATACCCTCGTTTTTGAGGTAGGCTATTTTGGCGTCGTCGCTGACGCTCGGCTCGGAAATGATCGTCAAAGCGTCAAGCTGCCGGAACAGATACAGATACGCCGCTTTTTGAGAATCGTCGTCGAGCGTATACATATCTACATAGGAGGCGACCTCCTCCGCGAAGGACGCCTCGGTCTGCGTGTACGGGTAATCCGTCACGGGTTTGAGTATGGAGGGCGAGAGGACGCCGCTCGGCGTGAGAATATCTTCCTTGACGATCAGATTGCGCAGCCATGACTCGCGGTAGGCGGTATATGTGTACTGGGTGCTGATGAAGCTGAAAGCCGTGGGTGTGCCGGAATCGGCGGCAAAGGGAAATATCGCCGTCAAAAGCGCTATGACAGACAGAATAGCGCAGACAACAGCGAGCTTTGCCGATTCCTTTTTCATAATACGGTTCATATCCTTTCTGAAAATAAATATTTAATAGTATATCATACAAATTGGCGGCAGTCAATCATAACTACCGGTCAAATGGTGGAAAAGCGGAAGACCGTTTTTGAAGCGTAGGGGCGCTCGGGAGAAAAAAGCGCGTCGGGAAACGCGGGCTTATTCGGCGTGTCGGGATAGTACTGCGTTTCTAAACAGAAACCGCAGCGGCGGTTCATCAAAAGACCGCGTTTGCCCAAAACACCGTTCAAGAAATTCCCCGTATAGAGCTGGACGCCGGGCAGCGTCGTGCTGACCGTAAGCGTGATGCCGCTCTGTTCGCTCCTTACGACGGCGGCGTCGCGCAGCGTGCCGTCACTGTCGTTTATACAGAAATTGTGATCATAACCCCCGCCGTTTTTAAGCTGTACATCGTCGGCGTTTATGTCCTGACCGATTTTTTTACTCTCGGCAAATGAAAAGGGGGTTCCCTTTACAGGCATGAGTTCTCCGGTCGGGATCAAATCTTCGCCGATGGGGGTTATCTGGTTGCAGAAGAGTGTCAGCTCGTGGCTGAGTATGTCCCCGCCGTCAAAACCGTTCAAGTTGAAATAGGCGTGATTCGTCAGATTTATATACGTTTCGCGGTCGGTTTTCGCGGAATAGTCCATGACGAGCGCGTCGTCCTCGGTCAGCGTATATGTCACGGATACCGTGACGTTTCCGGGGAATCCGTTCGTCATATCCGGACTGAAATATGTAAAGGTTATAGAC
>CAYYFY010000003.1:5048-22257 GCA_964471035.1 uncultured Eubacteriales bacterium | reverse complement strand
GATCAGCAATGTTTCCTGTGCCCGTACCGCGCGGAAATTGGCCGACCCGCGCGCTAACACGCCCTCATACAGTTTTTCACGCGTCTTTTCGGCGTCGCGCAGCGCGTTTTTCTGGCGCGCGCGCTCTTCTTTCCTATTGACGAGCTTTATCTGTTGGAGCACCGCGTCCTTACTGACTAAAAGCTCGTCGGACAGCCGCGAGGCGTAGATGTCATGCTCGATGGCGCCGCCGTTCAGAGCGAGGATCACCGCCGCCGCTTTTAGGAAACCGATTTTACCGTCGGGCGTCTCGAGGTCGAACTTTAAGCGCTCGGCGTTCAGCTTGTACTCGATGTCGTTGTCGGCTCCGTCAAGCAGCGCCTTAAACCGTTCCCTGCCCTGCTCGCGTATAATGTCGTCGGGGTCCTTGCCGCCTGACAGTGAGATGACCCTGACCTTCACATCGGATTCGGCAAACAGCGACAGCGCCTTTTGCGTCGCTTTCTGTCCGGCTTCATCGGAGTCATAGCAGAGAAACACCTGTTTGGTGTATCGCGAGATCAGATTGATCTGACCGGCGGTGAGTGCCGTGCCCAGTCCCGCCACAGCGTTCGTAAAGCCCGCCGCGTGCAGGGCGATGACGTCCATATACCCCTCGCAGAGAATCAACGTCCCGTCGCTGCCGTTCTTGGCGAGATTGAGCGCGTAGAGCTCGTTGCTTTTTTTATATACCGGCGTATCCGAGGAATTTATGTATTTGGGTTTCGAGTTGTCGAGCACCCGCGACCCAAAAGCGATGACATTGCCGCGCACATCGATGACGGGATAGATAACCTTGTTGTGAAAGGTGTCAATATACCCTGTCCGCCCGTTTTTCTCATATTTGCGGATGAGATTGGCCGCCAGCAGCACCTCGTTCTGAAAGCCGACCGCGCTTAAGTGGTCATACAGCACACGCCACGCGTCGGGCGCGGCGCCCAGCCCAAAGCGCGTGATCATCTGGTCGCTCACCCCGCGCCTGTGCAGATAAGCGAGCTGCGGCTCCCCTTCCGACTGATAGAGCAGCGTGTTGTAAAACCGCGCCGCCTCGCGGTTGGCTTCATAAATGCGGCGGCGCAAAACGGTGTATCCGTCATCTATTTCTGTGGGCAGGCGCATCCCCACCCTGTCGGCTAAAAGCTTTACCGCCTCGACATAATCGAGATTCTGCATCCGGCGCACGAACGTGATGACCTCGCCGCCCGCTCCGCAGCCGAAGCAGTAAAACGACTGGGTATCGGGGTACACGGTGAACGACGGCGTCTTTTCGTTGTGGAACGGGCACAGTCCCGTCATAAGGCGGCCGCGCTTTTTCAGCTCGACGTATTCGCCGATGATCGAATCAATAGAATTTCTCTGACGCAGCTCCTCGAGAAAGGCGTCGTCAAACCGGCTGTTCACGCAGTCACCCCCTTCATAAAATGTGGAGTGATGAATGAGAAATGAGGAATTTTGGGTCTGCGACACATTAAATGGGGTGTGGGGCTTTTGCCCCGCCCAACACTCCTAATTCCTAACTCCTAATTCCTCATTCCTAATTCCTAATTCCTCATTCCTAATACGTCCATATTTTCGGTACAAATAGCTTCTCATAGGTATAGAGCGCGAACCGGTCGGTCATTCCCGCGACAAAATCGCAGGCGGCGCGCTCTGCGCCCTCATTTTCGGCGATAACCAAATAGACCGGCGGCAACATTTCGACGTGCTCGCAATAATACTTATACAGCGCCTGAACCAGCTCGACAGCCTTATGCTCCTCGCTCTTGCAGACGGGATTGGTATAGACATTCTGGAACATGAAATCATGAAGACTTTCAAACGCCGTCTGGATTTCCGGCGAAAAGCGCGGCTCGTCTATGGTGTTTTCGATGACCGACATGACGAGTGTATTGATGCGAGCGGACTTTTTATGCCCCAACAGCGCTGTAATTTCTTCCGGTATTTCGTCCTCGGTCATCACGCCGCCGCGCAGGGCATCGTCGATGTCGTGGTTGATGTAGGCAATTTTATCGGCAAGCTTGATAAGCCGCCCCTCTAAAGTATCGGCTTCCTTGCCGCGCGTGTGGCAGGCGATGCCGTCGCGCACCTCATAAGTGAGGTTGAGCCCTTTTCCGCCGTTTTCGAGGAAATCGACGACGCGCAAGCTCTGCTCATAATGCTTGAATTCGCCCGGACAAACGACCGCTAACGCGCGTTCTCCGGCGTGTCCGAACGGCGTATGCCCGAGGTCGTGCCCTAAAGCTATCGCCTCGGTCAGGTCCTCGTTGAGCCGTAACGAGCGGGCGACGGTACGCGCTATCTGCGAGACCTCAAGCGTATGGGTCAGGCGCGTGCGGTAATGGTCGCCCATGGGCGCTAAGAATACCTGCGTCTTGTCTTTGAGACGCCGAAAGGACGCGCAGTGCAAAATACGGTCGCGGTCGCGCTGGTACGCGGTGCGCACCGGACACTCGTCTTCCGGACGGCTCCGCCCTCTGGTGTTTTTACAAAGCGCGGCATAGGGAGATAACATTTCCGTTTCGCGCTCAAGCGCCGCACTACGAATCGCTCCGGTCAATCGGTAACCCTCCCTTCGTTTGTTGCTAATGCATAGTCGCAACCGCTGTGTTTTTATTGCATTTTATCAATCAATAAATGATATTAGATGTTAGATATTAGATGTTAGATTATAGGAACCTGCGGTTGGCATTTTAAATTTTTCAAAGAACACAATACTATATACGAAAAAAAGATGGATTTTCCTCTTTTTCAGCGAAAATCGTAAAATTCGGAGGTAATATTTAATTGTATCCTACCGCCGCTCTCCTCGGTCAGCGTGTCTGAAAATGCGCCGGCCGCGTCCGCGGGCAGCTTAAAGCGCACGCTTACATCCGTTTCGAACACGGTGTCGAGCACTATCCCGCCGCGGGCGGCAATCAGCGGCTGGAGCTTGCCGTAAAACGAATAACCGCAGACGACGGACAGCTCGTTCCACAGTATCCTTTCACCGATGCCAGCGCCTTTAAGCGCCAGCTTTGCCGCTTCGGCGTATGCTCTGGCCAATCCCCCCGTACCGAGCAGCGTACCGCCGAAATACCGCGTCACCACGACAATGCCATCAACCACTTCTTCATTTTTAAGCAGCTCTAAGATGACGATTCCCGCCGTGCCCTGCGGCTCGCCGTCGTCGGAATACCGTTTTAGCTGCCCCTCGCGCAGGGAATACGCGTAGCAGTTGTGGGACGCGCCGCGGTGCTTTTTTCGGATATCCTCTATGAAGGCGACGGCTTCGGCGTCGGACGAAACGGGAGCGGCATGACCGATGAAGCGCGATTTTTTAATCACGCACTCTCCGTTCCCCATACCCTTGAGCGTCTTGTATCCTTCCAAAACCATACGCCGCCCTTCAAAACAAACAAAGACGGTGCCATACACACCGCCCCATTGCTTGATGTCATCAGTTGCCCGAATTCAGATTGTATTTCTTGTTGAACCTGTCCACGCGTCCGCCGGTATCGACCAGCTTCTGCTTACCCGTGAAAAACGGATGGCATTTTGAGCAAATATCCACCTTCAGGTTTTCCCTGGTGGAGCTTGTTTCAAAAGTCTCGCCGCAAGCGCATTTAACGACAGCTTTGCGGTAATTCGGATGAATTCCTTCCTTCATTTGGCTCACCTCTCTATCTGTTGCTAAAGCATAATAGCACAGGCTCAATAAAATTGCAAGCAATATTTTAAATTTTTCTATGCGGCTGTAATGTTGTGTTCAGCAGAGATGGCGTCCCAAAATACATTGGCGGTGTCGGTGCGTTTATGCAGACGCCAGAGCACCCTCCGCCCATTTTATATCAATTACAAAGCAATCCTGCGATTTCTGTTCAACCAAGTTGATAAAATCCTTATAAACGCCCTCATAAAGGCTGCGCTCTACGGAAAAAGGCTCGGACACACCGTTGTTCAGCAGAAACGTCATAGAATAGTTACCATCCTGATTTATCCAAAAAATCAGGTCATTGCATTCCTCTGTAGGCCTGTCCTGTATCCATTTATCCAGATAGAACAGCTTTATAATTTCAATGATTCTATCATCTAGACCATGCTCAAGGATATTGGCTTTTTCCCTCAGGCGTTCCTGACTTGTCACAACACGCTGAATATAATTATCCATACGCCGGTCTGCCGGAAGAAGCCCATTCATTTTCGCCATAGCTTCCTTCTGCTCACTGATATACCGATCAATTTCATTCGCATTTGGCAAATACTGAACCATGGCATTACGTGTCATGTTGTGATACAGGATCGGATATCTGAGCTGAAAGTATCTCCCGCATTTCCCACAGGTAACGCTGAATAACGACCCATCGAGAAGCTTCGCGTTTGCTTCCGGGCTGATTTCAGCGTTAAGGCTTTGCCAAATCGTGGTCTTTATATCAGAACCACACTCAGGGCATTTTACGATTTCTACATGTTCCATTGACACGGTGGTCACGTTCCTTCAAAATTGATTATGACATAACGAGAAGACACTGGGTCGGTTCTATCGTCCTGTCCTCTTTTCCACAATGCCCTTACTGACGCCCGTCAATCGGCTGATTTGCCGTATCGACAATCCGGCTTCCCTAAGCTTATTCAGATAATGATCCCGCTCCGGCAAATCGAGCGTCTGAAATTCGGCGACGTCCTTACAGCCCGAAAGCTTAAGGATTATTTCCTTGGCATCCCTGTCTGTGATAAATGATTTTTCCTCAAAATCAAGAATATTATCGTCCTCGTCTTCGGACAAAAACGCTTTCAGCTCGTCTTTTGCCATCAGCGAAAAGGTGTATTCCCTGTCAATCAAAGTTTGGTTTCTGTCGGAGAACATCCCCGCGTAGCTGCTGTATTTATACGCTTCTGCGTCTTTACAATAACCGGCTTTAACAGGATTGCGCAGGATATACCGCAAAATCGTCAGATAACTCCCGTCGTCCGCGGGCTGACTCTTAAACCTATCCTGAAACAGGTGTCCGACTCTTCCGTATTTCCGGTTGAACCAATATACATAGCTCCCCGCTATGCGCTTGAAGACCATGACCAGTCCTTCTTCGCCGACCTTCATCAGCAAGTGGATATGATTGCCCATAAGGCAGTACGCGTACAGCTCAAAGCCGCATACCGCCTTATAGCGTTCAAGTGTTTCTAAGAAACGCTCACAATCCTCGCGTTCCTCAAATATCTGCTGTCTGTTGATTCCTCGCAGAATGATATGATATATTCCGTTTTCGCTTTGCTTTCTTGCCTGTCGGGGCATTATCATCACCTCGGCATTAAGAATAGCACATTTTCAACTCGTTGTCAAGACGGTAGAACCGTCCCCGTGTCTACCCGTGTCTACCCGTGTCTACCCGTGTCTACCGCAATGTTGCCTAAAACCATTCCTAACGCAACTAAAACAAAAAGACTTATACAAATATTTTTTTGGTCGGATCGTAAGTACCGTAAGTATATCCGGTTGTGATGGAAGCGAAATTCCTCCTTATCATCAGCAATACGACAAGTATTTTCACATTTCTTATTGATTTGAAAATATCATAAAAAGTATTTATTGTCAACACTTTCCTTTAATTATTTTTCGCTTTATTTAAACCAATATATAACCGCGTCCTTGCAGGCACGGTTAAGTTTTTGTTCAATATTTCATGATAGTCAGTATACCCGGTAGATAGGGATACGGTTCTGTTTTATTTGTTGTCGGTCTCAATAACATTTCCGATATCGGTCAGACGGATGGGGCAGCGCCCCATCCCTACAGAAATGCGCCCAAAATACATAGTTGTCTGTGCGTTTTTTTATTTATTTACTCATATACTTGACACAACGGCGCACAATGAGGATAATAATGTAAAGGAATGATTTACTAATGAAGAGAAACAACAAAACCGAGTTCATGCTTGCCTCGGCGGCGTATATCCTCATTTGCCTGCTCGACCTCGGTCTGACATATCAGGCGACGCCGAACCTGTATTTAGAGGGCAATCCGCTCATCAAGGTCATTTCCGGCGGCTGGACGGAGCTGATTTTAATTAACGTAATCACCGTCGTCGGCTATATCGCCATGGCGTATTACGCCTTTGTCGCCTACAAGCCCCCCGTCTCTAAGGAGACGGATATGCGCCGGTATCTGGCTGAAATCAATTACGGCGATCCCGATAAGACCGTCCCGTTTATGTGGAAGCTCCCGAAAAACTGGGGACCGCAGATGGCTTGCCTGTTCTGGTCAGTCTGTATCGCCTTGCCCTTCTGCCGGCTCATCATTGTCTTTGAGTGGCTGCTCATGGTGCTGCATATACACGCGCCGCGTTTTTTCTCGATCGTCGCGCTGTTTCCCGCCGGACGCATCGACTTCTTTTTAGCTGTCCCTTTCGCGTGGGGTCTCTCGTTTCTGTGGATATACCTTGAGTACAAGAAGCATCTGAAATCACTGGAGAAACCATCCGGCGTACTTGACAACGCGTAATAATTGTTGTATAGTATTTCCATAAATTCACAAGGAGGACAACCAGTATGAGCCTTAAGGAAATCAACAAAACAACGATGGAGTATATGCTCGAGGGCATTCGCACCGTCTGTAAGAACTTCAAGAGAAGAGCGCCCGGAACGCAGTCCGAAAGGGATGCGCAGGCGTTTTTTCATGAGGAGTTAAAACAATTCTCTGACGATGTCATCATGGAGGATTTTGACCTTCACCCGCACGCTTTCATGGGATTTATCCCGATAGCCGCTGTGTTCGGAATCATTTCCATCGCGCTCTTCTGGATGACGCCGTCATGGAAGCCGGCCATCTTCATCGCCTTTTTCTTAATACTGGCGGCGCTGCTTATGTTCATTTTTGAATTCATGCTCTATCTGCCGTTCGTCGATTTTCTGTTCCCGAAAAGAGTGTCCCGCAACGTCTACGCGGTCAAGAAGCCGAGCGGCGAGCTTAAAAGGCGTATCATCTTCGGCGGTCATGTCGACGCCGCCAACGAGTGGACCTACTCCTATCACGGCGGTCTGCCCGCGCTCAGCGCGGTCATCGGCGGCTCTGTAATCGGTTTATTTATCCTATTCATTTCCGATTCGATTCTCGCTGTTAAGCTCCTGCTCTCATCACAGGATTTTGCCATTTCCGGCGCATGGAGGATCATCGGCATCGTTCAGATTTGCCTCATCCCGTTTATGATCGCCATCATGTTCTTTATCAATTATAAAATCATCGTCGATGGCGCCAACGACAACCTTTCCGCCTCGTACATAGCCATCGGCGTACTCAAGGAGATGACCGACAACGGCTTCCGTTTTGAAAATACCGAGGTCGGCTGCATGATCAGCGGCTCCGAGGAATCCGGACTGCGCGGCGCGCGCGCCTTTGCCAAGCGGCACAAGGACGACCTCTTAAGCGACGTTGAGACCATCTTCATCTCGATGGACACCATGCGCGAGATCGAACAGCTTCAGGTGTACACCAGAGGCTGCACCGGCACGGTTAAGAACAGCGACGCGGTGGGCGACCTTCTCGCCGAGGCGGGCAAAAACTGCGGCATCGATATGCCGCGCGCCGCCCTCTATCCCGGCGCGGTGGACGCCGAGGCGTTTTCGAGGGAGGGGCTGCTCGCGGCAGGCTTCTGCGGCGTCAACCACGACCCGAAAAGATACTACCACACCCGCGAGGACACACCAGACAACATGAATCCGGAATGTATCGAGCTATCCTTAAGAATTTGCATGGAAGCAACCGAACTATACGACAAAAACGGCGGAATCGCAAAACACGAAGCGAAGTATAAAAAATAATTATTCATCTATTTGACCTATGAGCCAAAACTCATAGGTCGTTTTTTAAATCTTTTTGATGTATTCTGCCGTTAATGTGACAGGGGGTGAGGGCTTGCGGGACAAGGAATTGGTTTTCCGGATTCAAAGCGGCGACAGTGCGGCGCTTGATGAATTAATCGGAAACTATTACGACGAAGTATTCCGCTTTCTGTATCGCAGACTCGGCAACCGCGCCGACGCCGAGGACGCCGCTCAGACCGTATTTTTGAAATTCTCCGGCAGCATTCTCGCCTATACCGAAAAGGGTAGGCTGCGCCATTATCTGCTGCGGCTTGCCGTAAATACGGCAAATGATTTATTCCGTAAAAACACACCGTTTATCCCGCTTGACGCGCTGGAGAATCAACCGTCCGGCGATATGACACCCGAGGAGCATTCCCAAAGGGTACAGCGGGCTGACGAGGTAAAAAAAGCGCTTTTAAGTTTACCCGTTTTCCAGCGCGACGTCATCATTTTGCGGATTTATCACGACCTTCCCTTTATAGATATCGCCCGTGTTACGAATCAATCGCTTCCCACCGTCAAATCACGTTACCGTCAGGGAATCGGTAAATTGAAAACACTGCTTAAGGAGGAATAATCCTATGCGCGATAAAAAAATCATCGGCATTTTACGGAGTGATGTTGTCCCGCCCGCGGATAAAAACCGCATAGCCGCGGCAGCTTTTGCGGCATCCGCGGCGCTTGCCGGCGAAAAAAGACCGTTGTCTAGACCCTTTTCTTTACTAAAGCATCTGCCGGTACAGTTGACCTATTTGTCGAAATGGTTTTATTTACAATGCGCGGTGTTCGCCCTGCTCGTACTCATGGTAAGCGCGGCGCTGTCCCTAACCGAAAGTCGCGGTACGGAGTATATGACGGCGGTATACATGGCGGCGGGTCCCCTTTTTGCCGTCCCCTGTGTGTCCGTGCTGCGCCGTCCGACGGCAAACGGTATGTTCGAGCTGGAAGCGGCGTGCAAGTACAGTCCCGCAAAGATTTTCGCCGGTAAAATGCTGCTGACGGGACTTTTTGCGATGCTGTCAATCCTTTTATCATGGCTTACCGGCGCGTTTCTGTGGTACGGCTATACTCTTTTACCCGCTTTGCTGGCGCTGACCTCATTCACCGTCACGGCTGCGTTGATTTTAGGTTTCGGAGGTCGCGCCCTGCAAAAAGGATACCTTGCCGCTCTTCTATGGGAAGGAACGCTGCTTTCACTCGCTTGCGGCGAAGAGAACAGAGTCTCTGTCAATGGGATTCCCAGCGGCTTTGCCGCTCTTCTATTCGTTGCGTTTTTGGCGGCGCTCGCCGCCGCGGCAATCCGCTATCTGAAAAATCTGTCTTTGGAAGGAGAGACCTGTTATGGAACTCTGTATTGACCGCGTAAGCAAGCTTTACGGTAAAAAACTGGCGGTAGACCGCTTTTCCGCTACGCTCACAAAAGGCGTTTACGGGCTTCTCGGTCCCAACGGCTCGGGTAAAACCACGTTAATGCGTATGCTTGCCGATGTAATGCAGCCCTCGTCCGGAGAGATTGCTTTTAACGGCGCGGATATTCATAAGCTTGACGAGGATTACCGCGATATTTTAGGATACCTGCCGCAAAATTTTGGATATTATCGCGATTTTACGGCAACAGACTTCCTGCTGTATTTATCGGCGATCAAAGGGATCGAAAAAAGCGCCGCTAAGAAAAAAAGCGCCGAATTGCTCGAAACCGTCGGTTTGAAAGACGAGGCAAAGAGTAAAATCAAATCTTTTTCGGGCGGTATGCGCCAGCGCCTGGGAATCGCGCAGGCGCTTCTGAACGACCCGCGGATTCTGATTTTAGACGAACCCACCGCCGGACTCGACCCCAAGGAGCGCATCCGCTTTCGCAATCTTATCAGCGATGTTTCAAAGGACCGCGTCGTGCTGCTCTCAACGCACATTGTGTCCGATGTGGAATATATCGCCGACCATATTCTTTTGATGAAAAAAGGACAGCTGTTAAAGCAGGGCACCGCGGAAGAAATCGCCCGAACCGCGCAGGGTACGGTCTTTACGGCAACGGTCAGCCCGCGGGAAGCGGAGGAAATCAAGCTAACATACACCTTATCCGGTTTGCGGCACACCGACGGCGGCGTTGAGCTGCGTATTCTCGCTAGTACCCCTCCGTGTCACGGCGCAACGCCCGTTTCTCCTACCCTGGAAGATGCTTATCTGAGCCATTTCAGCGAGGCGTCATTATGATTTATTATGAATTGAAAAAAATATTCGGATTTAAGAAAACGCTGATCGCGGCAGTCGTCATTATGCTTTTCTGCATCGGGATATTCATTGCGAAAACGAGAAGCGCCGAGGGTTCTATGCTCGAAAAGTATTTGCCCGCGTACGCGGGTGAGGTGACGGCGCAAGGCTATGCGGACGCTATAGCAGAAAGCAATTTGCTCACCGCCGACCCGAACAGCTATATTACCGCCGACGGCGAAAAACGGCTCAAATCCGAAATCGAAAAAAAGCTGAACGCGCTTGAATCACGCTTATTCCTGTACAATCTGAACAGCGCCCCTAAAAAAAGGATAGACGATCTGAAAAAGGAATACCAAAGCGCCGATGCCACAGCCGAAGAAAAGCTGCTGATACAGAAAAACATCACTATGCTTTCGCAAAAAGGAAACCTTGTCATCGGCAATAATGACTTTTATGAATATGCTGCATTTTTCCAATACTATTTCGCCCCGTGGATACTCGGATTTCTTCTGATCCTCTTTATTTCCCCTTGCTTTTCGGTTGAATATTCCACAGGCATAGACGCTTTGATCATCTCATCAAAGCATGGAAAAAGAAAGCTGATACTATCGAAGCTTCTCGCTTCGCTGACAGCCGCGACCATCTTTTTTGTATTTGTTTTCGGATTTTACAATCTGATAGGCGCCCTATTTTTAGGTATACACGGCTCCGACACAAGCTTTTGCACCTTCTACGATTCCTTTATCTACTTAGGCTCGCCGTACGATTTTACGATGCTCCGGTTTTTCTTGATTTCCCTCGGCGTTTCCTATCTGGTCTGTATATCCGTCACCGCGATGACGCTGTGTTTATCAGCCGTACTCAGAAACCCCCTGACCGCCGCGTTTACAGCGCTCGCCGTCTACTGCGCACCGCAGATATTCAGCGCCTTTTCGGGCTTGAGCGGCGCCTACGGCTTTCTGCGCTTTTTGCCGGGACAGATTCTCAGTGTACGCCCGCTGTTCGACGAATTTTACGGATATGTATTATTCGGCAAAGTCGTAACGGCAGCTGATTTAGCCCTTCCCGCGACAGGCGCACTCATCGTGTTCTTTCTTTGGATTTCTTACCTCTCTTTCAGAAAACATCAGGTGAAAAACTAGTACCGTGTAACCTCTAAAGATTTAGGTGTTACAAGGTACTAGGGGGGTAAATTTTGAAAAATATACAAAGGCGAACCGTTGTTTTGGCTCTGATAAACGGTATTCACGGATTCGCGACATTTATCCTGCTGCCCGTAGTTGTTTTAATGACGTTCAACCGTACGCACGGCGCGGGCAACAATCCGGACGGCGAAATATTTGTTCCTTTAGGCTGGTTTTTTCTGGCGCTGATGTTATTTTTTATTGCCACGCTGTGTGTCTACTGTATCCGTTATATAAATAAAACCAAGCAAAGCAAATATCTTCTGTTGGTTTTCTTCGCGTTCTTCCTTTTTGAAGCGTTGAGTGCCATTGTTATAACCAACATATATTATTCCTGTAATTATTCCAATTTCTTTGGACTGGTAATACCGTTAAAGATATGGGCGGTGTATATTTGCGAGATGAAGAACGAACTACGGTTGTTCTTGTCATAACGGCTCACATATTTATAATACGATATATTTTGTACCGAATTTATGATTTGTATTGACTTTTCCTGCGTCACTTGCTATTATTAATATGTAATTCACCATGGAGGGCTTGCGTTATGAAAGAAAGCATTATTCGCATAGAGAGCATAACCATTAGTAATTTTAAGAATGTTGTTAATGGATCACTGTCATTTGAGAATACAGGGAAGCCTTATACTTCCAGTATTCTTGGCTTGTATGGTCAAAACGGTTCTGGTAAAACCGCATTGATTGATGCCATCGCTTTACTGAAATACGCTCTTTGCGGTCAAGTAATTCCTGTACAATTCTGTGACTATATTAATGTAGATGCGAACTATTCCACACTGAAATATGAATTCAGAATATTGAATAAAAATACTGGTGCGTTTTATAATGCAACTTATGAATTCAGTATTCGCAAGGATCTAGATAATTCTTCGCAGAACATTAGCGTTGACGTCGGCATTCCGGAGCAATGCAAGATCGTCCTCTTCGATGAGGTGCTAAGTTACTCCTACGAACGCGACGAAGAAAAAAAGAATTTGCAACCCGTTATTGATACCCGTACTGATAATTCCTTTATACCGAAAACCAAATATGAATTTCTTATCGGAAAGAACAAGTCTGTTGATACGGATCTTATTGTGGCTAAAAAACTTGCAAAAACAACGTCGAGGTCGTTTATTTTCTCTAGGGAATTGCTAACCGCGATTCGTAACAATTGCAAAGATCCTTGGCGAGTGTTTCCGATAGAAAGCTTGGTTATTTTCGGTAATTTCGGTTTGTTCGTTATCAATACAGCAAATTCAGGTCTAATCAGCTTGAATGCTCTTCCTCTTGCTTTCAAATACGAAGATGAAAGCATTGGGTTCGCAGGAAATCTTATGCTTCCCTTAAATGGGACGGATACAATTCCGCAAGAGACTGTTGATATTGTGAAAAAAGTGATAGATCATATGAACATCGTACTTTCACAGATTATTCCCGGATTGACGATAAGTGTAAAAAACCTCGGCTCTCAGCTCATGAAGAATGGGAAGGTCGGATGTAAGATTCAAATAATGTCTCATAAAAACAGTAAGGAAATCCCCTTCCAGTATGAATCAGATGGCATCAAAAAAATCGTGTCCATCCTTCAGCTTCTTATAGTAGTCTATAATGAGCCTTCCATTACGGTTGCCATTGATGAGTTGGATTCCGGCGTGTTTGAATACTTACTTGGTGAGATTCTCCGCATTATTTCCGAAAAAGGTAAAGGACAGTTAATATTCACCTCACATAATCTTCGTCCTCTGGAAACGCTGAACCGTGGATTTATTGCTTTTACAACAACAAACCCTTCCAACAGGTATATCCGACTTAGCAATGTTAAAAGTAATAACAACTTGCGCGACTTTTATTACAGAGATATTGTCCTTGGCGAGCAGAGCGAGATGGTTTATGAGCCGACCAACAACTATGAAATCGCCCTTGCCTTCAGAGAGGCTGGTGAGTTAAGTGGCTCGTAAAAAAATTATATTTGTAATCGTTGAAGGGCCATCCGATGAGGAAGCGCTGGCTGTTATTTTAAATCGATTGTATGATATTGATACGCTTTATGTCCATGTCTTACACGGAGATATTACCTCCGCTAAAACCGTATCCTCCTCAACCATTCTGTCTAAAATAGGCAGCGTAATTAAAATGTATGCGAAAGAAAACCATTACAACAAAACAGATTTTAAAGAAATCATACATATTGTTGATATGGACGGTGCATATGTTTCAAACGATTGCATAGTAAAAGATGCTTGTGAAAAGCCGATTTACGATTTTGAGACAATCCGCACAGTTAATCCAGAAGGAATTATTCAGCGTAATCTTCAAAAAAGCTCCATTTTAAACAGGCTTTTTACCACTAAAACAATCTGGGACATCCCTTATCATTTATACTATATGTCATGTAATCTTGATCATGTACTTCACCACAAATTGAATAGCAGTGATGAAGATAAAGAAAGGGATTCCTATCTATTCGCTAAAAAGTATAAAGACAACCTCCCTGCATTCTTAGCTTTTATTTGCAATTCTGATTTTTCCGTTGTATGCGAATATCACGATTCATGGAATTTTATTAAGCAAGATAAAAATTCATTACACAGATATACAAATCTCGGACTATATTTACAAAAAGAAACTAAAAAATAAACAGCAGCGTTTACTGAAAGCTGTCCTGACCCACAAAGCGGCGGGGCGGTTTTTTCATTTTTAGCCGGTGACATTGATGATTGTCAGACCATTTTGTTTGGCATAACGCACAGTTTGTCCCGTCCCGCTGCGCCAAAACGAGCAGGCGCAGATACAGAACGCCGAGCGGTCGACCATGTACCGGTTGCGCTTTTCCATGCAGCCGTCCGTATAGTTTTCTGAAACATTAACAATCTCATCAGCCTCGACCAGCAGCCGGCGATAATACCGCCGCTGATCGGGGCTCCAATATTTATCCTGATTTTTACAGGGCAGTGCGAATAAAAGCCGGACGTTTTTTCCGGCATGCTTTTTCGCTATAATTACTGAAGCCGCCATCTGATCGAAACCCAACGCGCCGCCGGAAATAAAGTTAGTCACGCCTTGAGCGGCGAGGATATCCACCTCGCGGTCAAGGCGTTCTTTGATTTGTTCTATTTTTTCTTCCGGCAGAACGCGGTGTCCGGTAAAGCAGCAGGTTATTTCAGATTGATTCATTATGCTATACCTCCAATATTAGATTTATTTTGGAGTTACTCTAACTCTATTTTATAATATAGCACAAAATAGGTCTAAAATAAAGCTAATTTAAATCTGTTAGGAGATGGCTTTATGAGTAAGGATAATGAAAAGCATTTTGGACTTCGGGTGGATGCGGATACCTTGGTAAAATTCCGCTACGTTTGCGGTTACACAGGACGCTCGGCAAACAGTCAAATCGTTCAGCTAATGCTGAAATTCATCGCAACATATGAGAAAGAGCACGGAAAAATCGACTTGTCCGAGTAGAATTTAAGCTGCTTCGCTTTTTAGAGGGAGAATAAATTGAAAAAGCAAAAACATATCAGCATCCGAATTGATGAGGACGTTTTAATGAAACTTCATTATGTGGCAAAATATGATGACCGTTCCGCAAGCAGACAAATCATGTTCCTCATCAATAAATGTATTAGGGAGTATGAGGAAAAGCACGGGAAGATAGATATAGCCGAATAAAAATTAAGCTGCCTCACTTTTATAAGTAAGACAGCTTTATTAATCGGGTGAAATGTTAAGAGTTAAGTTTACCTGCGGCAAGTTAAGTGTTTTATTTACTATTATATTTCGTTGAAGTTAAGTACTCGGTAAAGGAGGCAGCGCCGATTTTTCTTCGTTTCTTAAGCATATTACTCCATATCACATTTCCCTGTTGTTCTGAAATTAATCCTGTTCTGAATGCCTCAACCATTATATCGCCGGTTGTAATATGTCGCAGACTATATTCATCGATATATTTAGAAATATCACTGAAATTATTACTTGCTATGATGCCATTCTCTTCTTTTGCCAATGCTAAACAAGAGGCTTCACCATTGCCGATTATCTTATGTCCTTCTTCCGGTTCCTGTGTCATCTGAAAATAAAGACCGTAAACTTCACTGTCGGTTGAGATAGTCCGAAGCACGGCTTGTCCTCTTTCAATCATCAAATCAATCTTGTCTCTCAGATGTTGACTACGGGAGCGGAAAGTTCATCATATACCGGTCGCGGAATTACAATGCGTCCCGGATACATTTGAGCTAAAATGCTCTGCTCCCCAACCCATAGAAACGCGGAAATACAATCGTTATCAAAGAAGAGAGGTTCAGTCAAGAACTTCGCCTCCTCCGTCGTCTTCTCCATATACCAAGTCTGAACGGAAAGCTTGGAGAAGAATTTCTTCGTATTTCCCATTAGAGATAAGGCCGTTATCCAGCGCTTTGTTTGCCTGCTCTATTAAGTATCCATATGTTCCATATTGTTTTTCTTTAGGTAAACGACGATATAACTCGCTGCTGAATCCGAGAGTGGAAGCAAAACGAATTATATTTGTACTCATGGTATCCGCTTGTGCAAATGTGATTACCCTATCATCGAGAAGGCGGGTAAGCATAGCTTGCCGACTGGCTCCGTAATACTGCTCTAAACGAACGATCTCGCTTACGCCAAGCTCTTTTTTATGGCTGCCTGCTTTTAGCGTGTTAATTTTTGCTTTTAACGAGACGGGCGGGATAAGAAAATAGGAAGCAAACTGATCCGCTGACTTTTCGATATCATTTCCGGAACCGATTGTTACTTCACAAATCGCTGTCATTTTCTCATCGTAGTATAAGTGATACAGTTCATGAGCTAACGAAAAACGTTGCCGACCGAGCGTCATTCCCGAATTTATGGCGATTACATTACCATTTTCATTTTTAACGCACATACCGCTGAGATGTTCACCCATCGGATAAAAAACGAGCGTGAGTTTCTCAATTGAAAGAACAAGGGCAAAGATGTCCATTGGAGAATCGTCATCTTCACCCAGTGTTTTTCTCAATTCTTGAGCTTTTACAAGTAAATCCGTCTTATTAATTGCCATCGCTTGCATTCGCTCCGTTCAGTAAAGATGTAACCAAATCGCAATTTAACGCAATTTTATTAATGGAGCTGATACTATTCATATCATCCTCAGTAAGATCGCTGGCGCGTAACGCATACGCGAGTGACTTTTCGGTACTGTCGTCTAAAAACGCTTTCTGATGAACACCGAACAATGCTGTAAGTTTTTCGAGCATATCACTTGATAAAGCTCTTTCTTCTTTTTCAATCTTTGAGATCAGGCTTTGGTCAACACCGAGAAAGGTCGCAATATTACTCTGCGAAAAGTTGTTGTTTTCTCGTAATTCCTTTATTCTTTTTCCAGATATTTTAATATTACTCACTTAAAACACCCTCCTTCTATGCTTAGTATAGCACACCTATGTCATATTATCAAGGCTATTTATTATTTATTTTATGACACGAAAACTACAGAAAAACCTCTTATCACAATATTCATATTCGTCAGAATTGTTTCATGAATTGAAATTGTCATTCGTTATCTGTCAGAACAAATGTTCTTAATAACTGCATTATACCATGGATTTTTCAAATTTCAACCCTCTTTTTTAATTTTTATTAGAAAAAGCTGTTCGGGAAAAAGTTTGCCTGCAGCGCGAGGGCTACCCTCACGCCGCAGGCTCTTATCTTCGCGCGAAACGTTAGATGTTAAGTTTGCCTGCGGCAAGTTATAGGCTTCCCGCAAACTGCAAGCGGAATACAATTCGGGCGCGGGTGTCCCGCCCATAATTTGCCATTTGCAATTTACAATTTGCCATTATAACAGGCATCCGCTTCGGATTATTTCTCTATGTAAAACTGCGGCAGATATGTCTTATGCGCTTCTTTCATCTCTTCAAAGCACCGTTTCGCCTTCTCGAAGTCGCCGACGAGCGGGTG
>CAYYFY010000003.1:0-4948 GCA_964471035.1 uncultured Eubacteriales bacterium | reverse complement strand
GTGGACGTCGTTCTTGTCGTTGGCTATTGAGTCAATCAGCGACACAGCGGCAAGCGAATACTTAAAACCGCCGCGCAGATCAAGCAGCGCCGGTTTTGTCACGACGCTTTCGTCGGAATAAAGCTTCAGCAAATCTTCCTCGATCTCCATACAGACCTCTGCGCGGCTCTCATCGCTGTCTTTCAGATAGCGCAGCTTCTCGGCGCGCAGGTAATAGTATTGTAAATAAGAACAAGGAATCCCGCCTACGGCGCGCAGAGCCTCGATATCAAAGCCGTCGTCATGGATATTTTTCATGACCGCCGGAGCGTAACCCTCGTCGAGCAGCTTGTAGAGCGTCTCCTTACCGTCTACCTTGACCGAGGTGACCCAGCTCAAGTGGTTGAGTCCCACATAGGTGATGTCGGCGTCCTCTCCCGCGGCGGCGCGGATATCGTCAAGCGTAATGATGGGGATGTTGCAAAGCCCGACGCTCTTGACCTTCGTATAATTCTGTAAATATTCCGAGATAATGCCCGAGGGATTGGTGAAGTTTATCAGCCACGCGTCGGGGCAGATTTTCTCAATCTTTTCGGCGATTTCCTTCATGACGGGAATCGTGCGCAGCGCCTTGAAAAAGCCGCCGATGCCCGTGGTTTCCTGACCGATGAGGTCATATTTGAGCGGAATCGTCTCGTCGAGATGACGCGCCGGAAGCTTGCCGACGCGTATCTGCGTGACGACAAAGTCCGCACCTTTGAGCGCCGTCTCCAGATCGTCGGTCATGACTATTTCGCAGTCAATCTCAGCTTTTTTGAGCATACGCACGCACAGGCTGCCGACAATCGTGCGCTTTCTCTCGTCGATGTCCATCAGCGCGAGTCTTTTGAGCTTAAGGCTCCCCGCCGCCTTGATAAAACCGTCAACAAGCTCGGGGCAGTAGGTGCTGCCCGACCCGATGACCGTTACGTTAATTTCTCTCATTGCGCTTTTCCCTCATTTTCTAATATCCAGTTGATACAGCCCATGACGGGTTTATCCGTCAGCTTGATGAAGTTCATTTTTCTGCCGCTTTGCGCCTCGGTCTTTTTCTTTAAAAGGTCGGTATACATACCGCTCGGCAGCTTTGTGTGGATCGAGCCGGACAGTACGACGTTGACCGGATCGCCGTCAAAAACCATGTTGTTCAAGTGACCGCAGATAAAGTCCGCGCCGCGCTGAGCCATTGCGTCGGCAACCTCAAACGCCGCCTCGTCGCAGCTGTTCAGCGCGTAGAAAAACGCGTCGATGAGCAGCCGGACGTATTTCTCGGTTTCAAGCCCTTGAAGGCGCATAATCGAGGCAAGCAGGCCCTCTCTGTCGTCAATGCCGGTTTCCTTGCCGAAGTACGCGGTCACAAGGCTCTTTCTCTTTTTCAGGCAGATGTCGTCATAGGCTATTCTGAACGCCTGTTCGGCGATCCAGTGACCGTTGCCCTTGTCGCCCGACAACTCGGAAAAGCCGCCGATTTGGAGCAGCTCTCCGCGGCTGTCGATCGAGTTGCAGCACGTCCCCGTACCGCAGTTGTACCCGATGCCCGCGCCGACGCCGCCCGCCTTGATGACGATAAAGCCGTCGTTGTATATTGAATAATTTTTCAGCCCGCGGTCGTCGAGCTCCTCGTTGATGGCTTCGAGCTGGTACGGGTGGTCGATGCCGGCCAGCCCCATGAGCGCCGCGTCGATTTCGTCGATGGCGATGCCGCACTGACGGCACAAATCGCCGATACCGCCCATGATGACGTCGGCGGCCTCCTCAAAGAAGCCTTCGAGCGTTTCATGGTTGCTCCCCGCTCCCTCGGCTGTCGCGAGTATATTTTTATTTTCGTCAAACATGGCAAAGGCGGTCTTGGTGCCGCCGCCGTCAACACCGACATAATTCTTCATTCGCCGTCTCCCTCAAAGCAGTCTTCGCAGACTTCATCGAGGCAATACCGTCCGCGCCGGTAGGGCTCGCGGTCAATCCAGTAGCCGTCGGTGAAATCAGGCACGGGTACCGGCATGCCGCCCATGGCGACAGACTGCTCGGACAGGCACGTCACCGCCATCCATGCCGCGGTGTCGTAGGTGTCAATAGGCGGCACTTCGCCGAGTTTTACACTTTCGACAAACGCCGACAGCACCAGATAATCCATGCCGCCGTGCCCCGCTTTGACGCCGGAGGTGGAATACTCCTTCCAAAGCGGATGCTCGTACTTGTCGCGCCAAGGTCTGAATTCGTCCCACTGATGACGCTTTTCGGCCAGTCCGTCGAGATAAATCTTACCCGGGTCGCCCTCAACGGTCTCCATATAGGTGCCCTTGGTGCCCTCAATCATATAGTCGCGTGAGTACGGGCGCGGCACGCAGCAGTCGTGGTTGAGCTGAATGGTCTCGCCGTGGGCGCATTTGATCAGCGTCGTCACGACGTCGCCGCAGGTGAATTCTGTTTTGAAGAGGTCGTACTCCTCGCCCTTGTTGTCCTTGATCCACTGATGCAGTCCGCGCGCTTTGGAGGCGACAGCCGACACGGTTAAAAACCGGTTGCCCCTGTTGATGCCCAGAGCCTTGGAGATAGGACCGAGCTGATGCGTCGGGTACAGCTCGCCGTTTCTGTTCATAAAATTGTACAGGCGGCCGTGCTTTGTTTCGCGGCCGAGCACTATTTCATCGCGCAGGTCGTGGCGATAGCCGCCCTCCATGTGGATAAGCTCGCCGAACATCCCCTGTTTTATCATGTTGAACAGCGCCATCTCGTTATGGTCGTAGCAGCAGTTCTCGAGAAGCATACAATGCGTATTCTTCGCCTCGGCGGTGCGCACAAGCTGCCAGCATTCGTCAATTGAAGCCGCTCCGCCGACCTCAACGGCGGCATACAGCCCCTTGCGCATGGCGTCGGTCGCGATCTTCAAGTGGGAAATCCACGTCGTGCAGATGACGACCGCGTCAAGCTCCTCCTTGTCGAGCAGCTCCTTATAGTCGAGATACGAATGCACATCATAATCGCACTCCGGCGTGCTCTCGACGATGCCGACGCCGTGCTCGGCGCGTTCGGGCACCAGATCACACACGGCGGGCACCTTGACACCCTCAATCTGAAGCAGTAGGCCGAGCATCCCCGAGCCTCTGCCGGAAAGTCCTATAAAACCGATCCGAATCTCATCCTTCATATAAAATCCTCCCAAAATTTTTAACATCAAACCTATAGTAATATAACACAGACGCCGCGCTTTTTCAAACCCTTTGACGCATTTTATAAAATTTTATTGCAATTGCTTACTTCTTAATCTATAATAATTTTAACGGCGCAGCCCCTTTAAATCTAAAATCTAACATCTTTTAACTAAGGGTATTCAATCTAATAAGAATAAAAATGTTTTTTGGGAGTGATTTTATGTCCGGCTTCGGTGATCGTCTTCGCGCTCTGCGCAGCGCCGCGGGGCTGACGCAAGGCGCGCTCGGGGAGATAATCGGGAAAAGCGACAGCGCGGTGCGTATGTGGGAGCTCGGGCGCAACGAGCCCGACATGAAGACGCTTTCGGCGCTCTCTGCTATTCTCGGCTGCTCGCTCGAATACCTGATGTGCCGCGACGGCGGGGGCGTTTCGGCTCACGCGCCGGGTGACATTCCGGTCTATTTGCCCGATGACCTGTCCGGCGAACCGCTGCGCTATATCGCCTCCTCGTTTAATAACGCGGATTATTTTGCCGTGCTTTACACTTATGACGATATGCTCCCCGTTATTAAGGAAAACGACTGCGTCATTTTCAGAAAGCAGGATTCCACTTTGGGCGGCGGACTGGCGCTGATAAAGAAAAACGATGGGACCTGCCGCATCCGCAAGCTTGTCTACCAGCCGGACGGCGTCATTTTAACGCCCCTTTCGCCCGACTTTGAGCCGAATTACTTTCCCGCCGATGAGATCAGCGGCGCGTTTCTTATTCTCGGCACGGCGGTGGAGTTGAGAAGAGGGTTAGAATAACAACAGAGCCGTCGTTTGACAGCTCTGTAAATGGTAAATTATTCTATACTTTGGCTTTTTTCGCTTTGAGTTCCTTGACCTTTTTAACGACCCACGGGACGAGATACTGAACGATCATGTACGCGCCAACGCCGTAAATGATGCCGACGATAAGGCCGCCGATGACATCGGAACAGTAATGAACGTGGATGTAAATCCTTGAAAAGCCAATCAGTGACGCTAAAACGACCGCCGGAATCCCAATGCGCTTTTTGAGCATAATCAGCATCGGCACCGCCGCGGCGAACGACGAGGACGTGTGCCCCGACGGGAATGACCAGTCGTGCGGTTTGGGAACTAAATCCGGATACTTGAATGCCTCCGGCCATTTTGTATAATTGAAAGGTCTGACACGTTCGAAAATCGGCTTGAGCACCACGTCCGTAAAAAGCAGCGACAGAATCAGTCCGACGGCGACCACGATGCCCGCCTTGCGAGTTTTCTTAGGTATAAGCAGGCAAATCGCCGAAGCAATCCAGATAAGACCGCCGTCGCCCAGACGCGTAATGACAGACATGATTACATCCAGAACACTGTTCCAGATATGATTCTCAAAAAATTGGAACACCGACCAGTCGAAATTGTAAATAGATTGTACCATGGGTGAACCCCCTTACATGAATAATGGAATAATCTTACACTGTTTTAATGGCTTTGTCAAGTCAGATATCAGACGTCAGCTTTAAAGGATAGAAATCGCATAGCGATTTCCAAGATAACCGCGAAACGGTTCTTTGCGGTTCCGCTATTATATTAGTCTGATTTGGAGGGAAAACTTGTGATTGTTGATAAGATGAAAAATATCGGGTTGTATTTTGGGGCGTTTCCGGCGCTGAGAGAGGTCGAAAAGACCATCGCCGGAATCAAGAGCGGCGCGCTGCCCTTCGAGGGCAAGATTGAACTCGACGGGGACAGGCTGTTTTGCAGCACC
>CAYYFY010000002.1:0-22584 GCA_964471035.1 uncultured Eubacteriales bacterium | reverse complement strand
TTCTCGGGCAGCGGCAGCAGCGATTTAGAGAGCATCCGGATGGCTTTGGCGTGAACGGAAATCTCCCCGCGCTTTGTCAGAAACACAAAACCCTTGACCTCGACGATGTCGCCGATGTCCCATTTCTTAAATTCCTTATACGCGTCCTCACCGATGTCGTCAAGCCGGACATAGACCTGCATACGCCCTGTCCGGTCGTAGACGTCGATAAAATTTGCCTTGCCCATATCGCGCCACGTCTTGATGCGCCCGCAGAGCGAAACGTCCTTCCCCTCAAAACCGGAGAAACCTTCACGGATTTCCTCAGCCGTGACGGTCTGCTCGGCGGTCGTGACCGCAAAGGGGTCCTTGCCCGCCGCCTGTAAAACGGTAAGCTTGTCCAGACGTATTTGCCGCAGCTCGTTTACATTCTGTTCCTTTTCTTCCGCTACAGGAACAGGTTGATTATTATCATCCATATGCCGACTCCTTTTAATGATGAACAAGCCGCCGCATACGCGAAAGCGGCGGCTTGTTGTACAGATTATTGATTATTTACTTCCGGAGGAAATCGCCACAATCTTGTATTCCGCAATTCCCCTGGGCGCCTCGACGACGGTTTTCTCGCCGACTCTTTTGCCTAAGAGCGCCTTGCCCAGCGGCGACTCGTCTGAAATGCGCCCCTCTCCCGGATCCGCCTGCGCAAAGCCGGTAATGCGAAATTCCCGCTCGACGCCGCCCTTGACCGCCTCCTTGATTTTTACCTTGGAGCCGATCTGTATGACCTCGGAATCGACGTTCTCGTCAAGTATCTTCGCCCTTTGGAGCATGGACTCAATCTCCGAAATACGGGATTCGAGTTTGCCTTGCTCGCTTTTTGCCTCGTCGTACTCGCTGTTCTCCGACAAATCGCCGAAGGACAGGGCAACCTTGATCTTCTCGGCGGTCTCTTTTCTGCCGACCGACCGTAAATACTCAAGCTCCTCCTGCAGCTGACGCAACCCCTCAGATGTCAACAATACATCTTGCGACAATGTGATTACTTCCTTCCATTATGTGTTTTTACTGTTTGTTACATGAAAATACATTAGTAGGCATTATATATGTTTCGCTATTCGTTGTCAAGTGAAACTCCGCAGATTTCAAACAGCGCCGCCGCGACATCGTCACGGTCGCAGCTTTCCGGCAAAACGCCGTCAAGCTTTTTCGGCAGGCTCACGGGTCTTGGCTTTACCGAACCGGATTGCGCTCCGAACGCGGTATGGATAACGCCGGCGTCTATGTCGATCAGCATATCGTAACGGTTCTGCGTCGGCATAGCCCTCCCGCGGTAAATCACCGCGCCGTAACGGGTAAGCGCCTCTGCGCTGAGCTCCTTAAAACGGTTGTCGCTGTCAGTCAGAACGAAAACACGCTCCATTTTCAGTAAATGCGGCAGCAATGTTTGTGCGCTTATCAATTCTTTGTCCCTGATAAAAACCGCGTTCATTCTTATTTTTTTCGGCAGCGCCCCCAGTGTTTCCTCCGTAAAATGGCGCATGCGCTCTTTGCTATAACGACTTGGTGTAAATAAGAAGGGTTTCAGCGCGTCGGGGACTTCAATATTTTTGGGCAACAACAGCTTACGCCTATAGACGGCGAAAACGCCCATCGCCTCGTCGGACAGAATGCCGCGCTCGGGTACTGATAAAATATGAAACGGCGGCAGACCTTCCGGCTGCACCCGTGAAAAACACAAGGGCTGCGCCTCGTTGCGCCTTTGCCGCTTTGAAAACGACAGCAGCCGTTTCTTTTTGACAAGCGTTTCTTCTTTGTCCGCGCAAAATTCGACCACGCAAAACAAAACATCACCCCGGCACAGCATATGCCGGAAGCGCGGAAATTATGATTTGGTCGGTTCCTCAGTTTTACCTGTCAAAAGCGCGAGTGCTTTCTGCATCTGAAAATCTTTTTCGCCGCCTAAAACGATTGTCTGCGCCTGTTTGTCGGTCATATTGAGCGAATAATCCGGCTTAACGCCTTTTCCCTCATAACTTTCCCCGCTGTAGGGGATGATATTCGCGACCGTAAGCAGCACAGCTCCGCCATTTGACAGCTCAAAAATCTTTTGCAGCGTACATTTCCCGCAGGTCGCCGACCCAACCGCCTGCGCCTTGCCGAAGGATTGAAGCGTACAGGCGAAAAACTCAGCCGCGCCCTCAGTCTTCCCGTTGAAAAGAAGAACGACGGGAAGGTTGACCTCATCGGTATCCGAGGAATATGTTTCGACTGTCTCCCCCGATTTGTTGACGGCTGTCGCCATCATACCGCGGTTCTGCGTTGCCAGTGGAACGAAAAAATCCGCCATTGCCGCGGCGACGGCAATATCCCCCTGAGAGGTATTACGCAAATCGATAACAAGCGAAGTGACGCCGGAATGTGAAAGACTGTCCAGCGCCGTACGCAGCTGCTCTTTGGCGTTGCCGTAAAAATCAAGGATTGTGATGGTGCCCGTCGTCCCTTTTGTATCGTAAGTCACCGCCTGGGATTCGTAACCCTTGACGACGCTGACGATGCCGGTTTTTCCGTCCCGCCGATACGTGATGTTGACTGTCGTCAGCATTTCGCCTTCAAAGCTGCCGACAAGCTTCAAATAATTGTCCGCCGTGACGGCGACCTCGTCAACCTTCGTGATGACGTCGCTTTTTTTAAGACCCGCCGCCCGCGCGGGAGATCCGGCAGCGACAGCGCTCACATTCAGCGTTTCCTCAGCGGCGTCCCACACGGTCACAATGCCGATTCCCGACACCTGTCCCTTCGCTCTTTTTAAGTATTTGACATACTCGTCGGCTGTCATATACCGACTGTACTCATCGTCAAGACCAAGCACATATCCCTTGAAAAGCTCGCTGTCTAAGACATCCTGATCAATGCTGCCGTAATACTGTCCCCGCATCAGACTGTCGATTTCCGCGACTGAAGAATACATCTGCTGACGGTCGGGCAGATCGCTGATGATGGCGTTGTACATTTTAACGCAGACCGAAGCCGTTATAGCGACCGCCGCGGCGGCGGCGACCAGCGCCATGGCCAAAGCCTCTCCGAAAGATACCTTCTTATTCATGATTAACCCCGAACATCGCAGTCCGACGGTTTACTGACATAGTTTAAAGGATTAGTAAACGATCCGTTGACGCAGACGCCGAAATGGAGGTGCGCGCCGAAGGAATAACCGGTATTGCCCACCGCACCGATGCTGTCGCCTTTCGACACCTTCTGCCCGGTCGAGACATAGACCGACGAGCAGTGCGCGTAATATGTCTGCACGCCGTTGCCGTGATCGATGACGATATAGAGCCCGTATCCGCCGTTATAACCGCTGTGGTACGCGGCGATTACCTTGCCGCCGGCCGCCGCGGAAATTGTCTTGCCCTGGGTACCGCCGGAAACACAGATGTCGATGCCCTTGTGCTGCCGCGTCTGTCCGTTGAGCGTACGCATTTTATAGGAAGAGGAGATATAGGTATTGGAATACCGGAGCGGCCACCCCATTCCCGAGGAAACCGTACCGCTGCCGCTCGACGAATCGCCCCTTAAAAGCGCGACGATCTGATCCTCGTACGCGGCGATCCTGTCCTCCGCGGCGTTGTTGATTTTTTCATACTCATTGCTCTTGGCGTTCAGCGTTTTTACATAACTGATGATCTCGTTCATGTCGGCCTGAACCCTGTTTTCTTCAGCCTGAACTTTGTTTCGCGCCGCCACCTTCTCCTGCTTTTTCTCGTCAAGCTCCGCTTTCTTGCCCTCAAGCTTCACGGCAGCCGCGTCGCGCTCTTTAATAGAGTTCTGGATTTCAGCCTGCATAGTTTTTATGGACTCGATGTCCGTCTTGATAGACTCAACAAGCCCGTAATCGTGTTCGCTGATGCGATCAAACAGCTCGAGCTGCGCTAAAAATGTCTCAAGCTCAAAGGAATCCTGCGAAAGGATCATTTCGAGCTCCGATGTCGGCCCCGCCAGATAGAGGGCGCGGATGCGCTGACCTAAAAGCGTATATGTCCGTGCAATCTGCTGCTGTTTCTGCAGAATGTTATTGTCCAGCTCCTTGATCTGGTTTTCGAGCGCGGCAATCTCTTTTTCAATACCCTTAATCTCCGCGTCCACCGTGTCGATCTTCTTCTGCACCGCGTTGATGCCGACGTTCATCAGGTCAATTTTCGCCTGAATATCGTCTACCTGTTTTTGAAGTTCGTCTATGTACTCCTGTTTCTTGTCCGCCTGTTTTTTCAGCGCGGCGATCTTTTCCTCGTTGGATTCGATCTTGTCCTGTATGGCGCTGATCTCCTCTTTCAGCTGGGCGGCTTTTTCCTCGTCGGTAATAGCGCGCGCGCTGAAAAACGGGAACGCGCAAAACAGCATAGCCGCCGCGAAAAGCAACGACAGCGCGCGCAGGCTCATATTATTTTTCCTCATTGACCACACTTCCCTGCTCTTTGAGATATTTACCCATGGAAAACGCGCTTCCGAACGAACCGGTAAACACGCCCACGGCGATGAAGCCAGCCAGCATATACAGCGCGTAGTCCATAAACGGAACCGGCGTGCCGCCGATGATGGCAAGCGTCTTTTGTAAAAACGGACCGGCAAGCGCGTAAAGCCCCCACACAACGCCCAAAGACACGATGCCCGCGATGACGCCGAGCAGCACGCCCTCAATGATGAACGGCAGCCGGATAAAGGCGTTTGTCGCCCCGACGGCTTTCATGATGCTGATCTCAAGACGGCGGCTGTACATCGTGATACGCACGGTGTTGGCGACAATGAATACCGCCACGGCAAACAGCAGCGCGACCAGTCCGACACTGACATAGGTTACGGATGCGCGAAGGGTCGTCAGCCGTTCGGCGACGTTCCCGCTCTCCCGCACACGCGAAATATATTCATACCCTTTGATGGCGGTGACGGTTTCGCCGAACCGGCTCATATCCTCGATTTCCACCTTGAAAGCATCGGGCAGAATCGACGCGTCGAGCGCTTCAAGAAACGCCGCGTCCTCGCCGAGCTTGTCAAGCTGCGCCTTAAACGCCTCTTCGCGCGGGATCAGGTTCACGCCGTTTTCTTTGACGTTATCGGTATTCTCAAGCTGTACCCTGAGCAGGTCCCGCTCGTAATCCGTCGCCGCGTCGTCCACAAAGACCATGATGACATTCTGCGCCTCGATGTTGTCGAGGGCGACCTGAATATTAAAAAACACCATCGCGCCGCAGCCGACAATCAAAAGGCAGGCCATGAGCACGGCTACCGACGCCAGCGACATCATCCGGTTGACCCAGACGCTGCGAAAACCCTCACGCGTTAAATAGCGGATGCTCCCATGCTTTTGTTTCATTCGGCATCACCCGCTTTCTCTTCACCCGAAGGCGCGGCGCTTTCCTCGATAACGACTTTGGGTTCGGTTTTGGCGTCCGGTATAATTTCGGCTTGTATCTCGGCGTCCGCGCCATTCTCGATGCCGTATGTATTCATAAGATACTTGAAATCCAAATCGGTGTCGGGGTTCTGAAAATATGTCCCCTCGCGCTTTTCGGGAATGTGCTGCCGCTGCGCGTCGGGCATGAACGACGCGTCGGTCTCGTCGGCGACGACCATACCGCGGTCAATCCGGACGACGCGGCGGTTGAAACGCTTGACAAGGGAATGCTCGTGCGTCACCATGACGACGGTCGTCCCCTCGGCGTTGATATGGTTGAGCAGATCGACGATCTCATACGACATCTCGGGGTCGATGTTGCCCGTAGGCTCGTCGGCGATGATCAAACTCGCGTTGTTGGCAAGCGCCCGCGCCAAAGCCACGCGCTGCTGTTCGCCGCCGGAGAGCTGCGGAGGCAGGCTCCGCGATTTTGAGGTGAGCCCGACAAGCCCCAGCACATACGGCACGCGTTTGCGTATTTCGGATTCCTTGACACCGATGACGCGCATGGCGAACGCAACGTTATCGTAGACATTCATCGTCGGAATCAGGCGAAAATCCTGAAACACGATGCCGAGCGTCCTGCGGAAATGCGGAATCTTGCGCCGCTTCATCGCGTTTAAGTCGTAACCATTGATAATGACCGACCCGCTCGAGGGCACTTCCTCGCGCATAATCAATTTTAAAAAGGTACTTTTGCCTGCTCCGGACGAGCCTACGATAAAGACGAACTCGCCTTTTTCGATCTTAACGCTGACATCCGAGAGCGCCTTGGTACCGCTGTTTTCGTATGTTTTTGAAACATTGCGAAACTCAATCAAACCAGACACACCGCACTTTCAAAAGAGAAGATTTCCAGCTTATCATACCACAACCGGTAACAAAATGTAACCGGTTGTAACGATAATGTTATAATTTAATTTTTTGTTCACAAATTATTTTAATATTTGACCGGCTTGGCGTCGAGATATTTCTTGACCATCAGCGCTACCTTGAAAACGATGGCGTCGTCGAACTCACGCAGATCGAGACCGGTCAGTTTCTTGATCTTCTCCAGTCTGTACACCAATGTATTCCGGTGTACAAACAGTTTGCGGGAGGTCTCCGAGACGTTCAGGTTGTTTTCAAAAAACTTCTGGATGGTAAACAGCGTCTCCTGATCGAGCGTCTCGATGGAACCCTTTTTGAAAATCTCGCGCAGGAACATTTCGCAAAGGGTTGTGGGCAGCTGATAGATCAGGCGGGCGATCCCAAGATGATCGTAGCTGATAATATTTTTTTCGGTATCAAATACCTTGCCGACCTCTAAAGCCACCTGCGCTTCCTTGAACGAGCGCGCCAGATCACGCACACCGGCGACCGTCGTGCCGATACCGACGAGCGAATGTGTATAGTACTCGGTGGAAAGGGCGTCGCAAACGGAACGCGCCAGTTTTTCGAGATCTTTGCTGTCAATATCGTGGCGCACTTCTTTAACGAGGGCGATGTCGATCTCATTGACATTGATGACAAAATCCTTGGTCTTGTCGGGGAACAGGTTCTGCACAATGTCGAACAGGGAAATGTCGTTGCGTTCGGGTATGCGGATGAGGAGTACGGCGCGGGACGCCTCGTTGTTGAAGTGGAGCTCGCGCGCCTTCAGATAGATGTCGCCGGGCAAAATATTATCAAGAATGACGTTCTTAATAAAATTGCCCCTGTCGTACTTTTCATCATAATACTGCTTGATGCTGCCCATGGAAATGCCGAGTATGCCTATGTAGCTTTTTGCCTTGTCGTCGTCACCCTCGACGAAGACCGCGTATTCCGGATGCATATGCGTACCAAACGGCTGATAGACGCAGCCGCCCTGTACCGTATATTCCGGTGATGAAAATACCGCGGAAACGGGGATATCCTGAACCTCGCCGATCTTTCCAAGCTCGCTGCACGAGATAACGGTACCTGTTTCATCGATTATGCCGACGGTTCTGTCCACGACATCGCGCATCTGGTGCAGGACGCTCTGAAATAATCTATTGGACATAAAGTGACCTCCAAACGATTTATACAACTTTACCATTCACAAGTATACATATTACACAACATCCCACGAATTTGCAAGCCTAATTTTCACCAATCGCGATTTTTTTATTCAAAAAGACGGTTTTTTTCAAAAAAAAGCGGCTATCAATCAAAATATTCACAGAATATCCCGATCGACGCCGCAAAAAAACGGTTCGTTATTTTATACAATGCGTTCCAGTTCCTCTTCGGTCAGATACCGGCAGGCGCCCGAAGGGAGCGCACTGTCGAGCTTAAGAGAACCCATTTTTGTCCTTTCGAGTTCGAGTACCTTGTACCCCAACGCGCCGAACATACGCTTGATTTGATGGTATTTGCCCTCGCTGAGCACAATTTCGCAGGAAAGATCGTTCGTATCCTGAATCAGATCAATTTGCGCGGGCAGCAGCTTTTCGCCGTTTAGCGTCATGTCTGCAAACGCGGCGCGCGCCATTTCTATATCGATGGGCTTGTCGAGCAGCGCGCGGTATGTTTTCGGGACGTGCGACCGCGGGGAAAGAATCCGGTGCGCAAAATCGCCGTCGTCGGTGATCAGGCAAAATCCCGTGGTGTCCTTGTCCAGCCGTCCGGCGGGAAAAAGCCCGCGCCGCTTAAAGGCGGCCGGCAGAATATCGACGACGGTCGTCTCCTCTTTTCCCTCTGCGGCGGACACAACCCCCTTGGGTTTATTCAGCATAATGTAAACGTGTTTTTGAAGCCAGACCGGCTCTCCGGACAACAGGACACGCGCCGTCTCGTCCACGCCGAAGGCGGCATCGGTGACGACAGCGCCGTCCACGGTGACGGCGCCGCTCCGAATCAGCTTTTTAACGTCGTTTCTGGACATTCCGGTACAGAGCGACAGTATTTTGTCGAGGCGCTCTACGCTCAATACTACTTTCCTTCTCTCTTATCTTTTCACTCTCGCATCACCCTGTCGCCCGAACCCGTACCGTCGTACAAACCCCCGTCATGCCGGGCTTCGTTGCGGGAGGATTCGTCGGCGCGGTCGTGGTGATCGGCGCAGCCGTAGTTGACGGCGCGGTCGTCGTGACCGGCGCGGTCGTGGTTGACGGCGCGGTCGTGGTAACCGGCGCGGCGGTGGTTGACTGCGCGGTCGTCGCGACCGGCCGCGTCGTGCTTACGGCGGTCTCATTGACCTTCTCGCCGTATGTAAAGCCGTGCATGAAGCCGTTAAGCTCCACCGAACAGATGTCGCCGCCGATAATCAGGCCGTCGTATACGAGGAGGTTTGTCTGGATACAGTCAGCCTCTGCGCCGTAGCCCGGATAATTGGTCACACGATACGTCCACCGCTTGACGCGTTTGCCGCAGTAATCGGACAGATCGAAGCCCTGCTTGAGCTGAATGTCGTTGTAGTCGTTGTAGGTTTCGTCAAATTCGGCGGGGATGATGATCTCGGCGACCTGCACCGGTTCCCCGTCGACGGCGAGACCGCAATTCTCAAGAAACGAAAGCCGCTCCTCGGCGGAGTCGCCCTTGATTTTGGTCGGAAGCTTGCCTCCGGCGCTCTCCGCCTCGCGTGTAAGCGCAAGAATTAATGTGCCGCCTACACAGACAACCGCCGCGGCAATGATGACGGCCATTTTTATTTTTTTGGAATGCATGGACATGACGAACATAATTTACAGCTCCTTTCTCCATATGGATATGCTGTAGAGCCGTAAAAAATACGAAATCGCCTTGCGATTTCCCTTTAAACCAAAAATCTAACATCTAAAATCTAACATCTAACGTAGAATAGCGTTCATGTACGCGTCCACGATTCTTTCGCCGACAAAAAGCGAGACGGCGACGCCGATTGCCAAAAACGGTCCGAACGGGACGACACCGCGCATTTTTGTTTTTTTGATGATTTTGGAGCCGAGCGAAAATATCACGCCCGCGAACGCTCCGATGAACAGCGACAGTACAACCGCCTTCCAGCCGAGCAGAAAGCCCGCCGCCGCCATGAGCTTGACGTCGCCGCCGCCCATGGCGCGCCCCTGAGAAAGTACACCGATCAAAAAGAACAGACCGCCGACGGCGAATATCCCGATGACACGGTCAATCAGCCATTTCCATGAAAACATGCCATGTATGAGCTCGTCGCCGACGACCAATAGCCCTCCGATAAAAATTGCGATCCACATGGAATCGGGGATGATCTGATGCTCAAAATCTACCCATGTGATAACGACCAGCGCCGACAGCGCCACCATATAGCCGAGCAGTCCGAGGCTCAATCCTTTTAAACCGTTTCCGCTCGCTAAAAAAAGATATGCCAGCACATACAGTATGCCGTTGAGCGCCTCGACAATCGGATACCTGACCGGAATGGGCGCTTTGCAGTAGCGGCACTTGCCGCCGAGAAAAATCCAGCTGAACAGCGGGAACAGATCCTTCCATTTCAACTCGTGCTCGCAGGAGGGACAAAACGAGCGGCTCTTTTCAAAGGTGATCTCTCTCGGCAGCCGGTAGATCAGCACATTGAGAAAGCTACCGATCACCGTTCCGAATATAAACACAATCACTGAAATATACGCGGTCAGCAGCGCGTCATAATCAATCAAACCAAACATCCCCTTACCATTCGATTATAGAACGCGCCGGAGAATAAGTCAAGAAAAAAACCTTTACTATACGACGGCGGTACGCTATACTTATATATATTGTCCGCCGGAGTCGGCGTTTTTGGAGGGATGTATGATAAAGAGGCTTGCGGACGTGTCTTTACGCGTCGGCACGGTGCTCGTCGGAGTCGTCATTCTGGATTTCGGCGTGGCGCTGTCGGTGATCGCCAACGTCGGCATGGGTACCTACGACGGTTTATCGGCGACTCTCGCCGACGTGCTGCACATGGAAATCGGCACGTTTTCCATTCTGCTCAACTACCTGCTCATCACCGCCCAGATTGCTTTAGAGGGCAAGCGTTTTCAGAAGAGCCAGCTACTGCAGTATCCCAATGTCTTTTTGAGCGGCGCGATTCTCAACCTTCTGATTTACACGATTTTCAAGGGTGTTGTATTTGAGAGCTACACCGTTCGCCTGACCGTATCCTGTCTGTCAAACATCGCGCGGGCGCTCGGAGTCATGTTGATTTTGGAATCCAATTTCATACGCTCCGCCATGGAGGGGCTTGTCCAGATCGTCTGCGATAAAAAGAATTGGCGCCTCGGACGCGCCATGCAAATCATGGACGCCGTTTATATCGCGGTTTCCTTACTCCTCTCTTTGATCTTTAAAACACCCTTCCGCATCCGCGAGGGAACCGTTGCCGCCATGCTGCTCTTCGGTCCCCTGCTTGAGCTGTTCAGAAAGCCGATTCGAAAGGTTAAAAATAAATACGGGATATTGACGTAATTTTCGTATAAAATCCGTATAAAATTTGTGACAAGCCCTTGTATTTTTTTGTAGGTTATGGTATATTTAGCTGAAAAATAAATAGGAGGTCTATACTATGAAGCACAGGATTCAATGCGTCTTTTCCCTCATTCTCGCCTGTACCCTCTTCTTTTCGCTGGTGTCCGTCGGCTCGGCAGGGTCGCTGCAGTACACCGGCAGCGTATCCGCCGATTCTAAATCAGCCGGCGCGGATGTCAATAACTACCAAGAGGTCGCGACGGTCGAAGAGGCTGTAACGCTCATCGAAAGCAACGCGGAGGTCTACACCGCCGATCAGGGTCAGGAAAGAGTTCCGACCATCATTCTGCCCGGCATCAGCCAGTCCCAGAGCTATCTTGCCAACGAGGACGGCACCCCCTACATAAACGCCGACGGCGATCAGATCAAGGGCGGCGTCATTCTTATCGACTCGTCCACACTACAGGACACGCTGGTCAATAACCTCTTACAGCCGCTCGCTTTGACCATCGCGCTTCAGAAGGATATGGGCTTCACCGACGCCGTTCATGATACCATCTGCGAGGTCATGAACATTCAGAAGACGGGTCTCGACGGCAAGCCTGTCAACAATCTGAAAACCATCACCTATGAATACCCCATCTCCCAGATGACCGAGGAGGACCGTAACCAGTTTTACAGGGAAATCCCGATGGAGTCCGTCTCCGATCTCATCGGCGAGGATTATCTGTATCTGTTCGCCTTCCCACTCATCGGTCAGCCGATGGAAAACGGTAAAAATCTGAACACGTTCATTCAGTTGGTCAAGGAACAGACCAACTGCAGCAAGGTCAATCTGATCTCCGTCAGTCTCGGCGGCACGGTTTTGACCGCGTACCTTGACCAGTACGACGGCAGCGACTTAAATCAGATTATCAATGTCGTTTCACTCCTGCAGGGCGCCGACATCATGGGCGACTTCATGGGGCGCAACTTCAATCTGGACGATGAGTTCGTCTATTCCGAATATATTCCGAACATACTTAAAGCATCGGAGGGCTACGGTACGCTCGGCTATGTCGTCAACATCGCCCTGCGCATCCTGCCGCGCGCCGTATTTGAGAAAACGCTGACGCGCGCGGTTGATGGTATCCTTGAAACCTTGCTTCTCAACTGTCCGCAGTTCTGGGCGATGGTGCCTCCCGACAGATATCCGGCGCTTGCCGAAAGATACTTGAGCGATCAGGACCACGCCGAGCTGCGCGCCATCATGGACCGTTTCTATGAGGCACAGTGCGATCTCGACGAAAATCTTCTGAAAGTCGTCAATGAAAAGGGCGTCCGCGTCAGCAACATCTGCGGCTACGACCTCACCTATACCGACGGCGATTATAACTATTTCGGCATCATGGCTTCCACCGCCACGGCAAACGCCGACGGCATCATCGATATCGACTCCACCTCTCTGGGCGCCACCTATGCCCCCGCGAACACGGCGCTTCCCGCCGATTATACACCCACGGTACCAGGGTATATCTCGCCCGACGGCAGCATTGACGCCTCCACCTGTCTTTTCCCCGATCACATCTGGTTCTTCTATGACCAGCACCACGAGGTCGGCAGAACCGATGTCGTCGTCAAGCTTGCCGCGAAAATCATCTCCGGCGAAATCAAAAGCACCGCCGATGATTCCGCAAATTTCCCGCAGTTCAACGGCAACCGCAACACGAGAAGCCTGACGCGCGACCTGCTCAAAAAGTGCGAAACTGTCCTCGCCGATCCGGGTGCGTATGATCCCGATGATGTCGCCGAGGTTCAGGCCGCCTACGACGAGGCCAACGCTATGCTCGCCGATACGGTCTGTGACAGCGCCAGAGCCCAGGCCGCCACCGAGAGGGTCGAGAACGCGCTGCGCAGAGTCGGTCTTGTCGGCGAGAAAAAAGATCCCACACAAGATCAAGCTATGGAAGCTGTCTGTAAATTTTTAAACGATTCCGTTTACATCATTTTCGGGCCGCAGGGCTTTTCGGACGGTATAGCTTTTTAATTCACCAATACCCCTTACAGGCTGCCGCCAAAACGGAGGCAGCCTGTTTCTTTTAGAGGATAGTCATATGACATTTTACATTTTAACCTTCGGCTGTAAGGTCAATCAATACGACGCGCAGGAAATTGCCCGCGTGCTCGCAGAGCGCGGCTATACGCAGGTCTTTACGCCGAAGGCGGACGTTATCATCGTCAACACCTGCACCGTCACCGCCGAGAGCGACCGCAAGGCGCGCAGCGCGGCGCGGCGTCTCAAACACGAAAATCCTGACGGTATCCTTGTTTTGACCGGCTGCTCGCCGCAGGCCTCCCCCTTAGCCTACGCCTCGTTTCTTGAGGCGGATATCGTCGTGGGCAACAAGTCCGCCTTCGAGCTTGCCGACAGACTCGACGCCTACCTCCTTACTAAAGAGCGCAGTTTTGCGGTAACGGAACACAAGGCGAAGGAGGCGCTGTCCGGCTGCGGTATCACGGACTTTACAGGTCATACGCGCGCCTTCTTAAAAATTCAGGACGGGTGCGACCGCTTTTGCAGCTACTGTATCATCCCGACCGCGCGCGGACGCTCGCGCAGCAAATCCCTTGAGCAGATTAAAAGCGAGGCGGCGGCGCTCTCTAAAGCAGGTTACAGAGAAATTGTACTCGTCGGCATTGACCTGTCCGACTACGGCAAAGGTACGCCCCTTGACCTTGCCGACGCCGTCCTCGCTGTCTCGGAGCAGACGGGCGTATGCCGCGTCCGTCTCGGGTCGCTTGAGCCGGACCGCTTAACCGACGGGTTGATTGACCGCCTCGCCATACTGCCGAAGCTCTGCCCGCATTTTCACATTTCCCTGCAAAGCGGTTCCGACGCCGTCTTAAAGGCGATGAACAGGCACTATACGGTATCGGAATACTTGAACCTTTGCTTAAAACTGCGCGCCCGTTTCATAGACGCGGCGCTGACTACGGACGTGATGACCGGCTTCCCCGGCGAGACGCCGGAGGATTTCTTAGAATCCCTACGCGTCGTCAGAGCGGCGGCGTTTGAAAAGGTACACGTTTTCCCCTATTCCAGACGCGCCGGTACAAAAGCGGCGGCGATGCCCAATCATCTGATAAACGCACTAAAACGAGAACGCGCCGCGCTGCTCGCAAAAGCCGCGCAGAAGCTGCGGAATACCGCGTTTGAGGCGCAGCGGGGAAAAACGGTCGAGGTGCTTTTGGAAACAGAAACCGACGGCTTCTTTGAAGGCTACACGCCCGATTACTACCCTGTCCGCGTCCCCGCGGCGGGTCTGTCGCGCGGGGAGCTTGTTTGGGCTGTCGTCACCGAAATTTCCGAAGAATATCTCTGCGGCGAGCCCGTCGTTTCTTAAATATTTATTACGGAAAAACACTCTTTTGGTAAAGCTTTCCCGAATACATTGACTTTGCGCGTTGGACATATTACTATTATTTCAGATTATATAATGAGGAGGGACTATATGCTTGAAGTCAGAGACCTGACCAAGCGTTTTGGCAAATTCACGGCGCTTTCCGAGATTTCGCTGTCGGTCGGCAAGAACGATATTTACGGTCTTGTCGGCTACAACGGCGCGGGAAAGACCACGCTCTTAAAAAATATCTCCGGCGTGTACAAGCCCGAGGCCGGCGGCGTCTTTTTTAACGGCGTGCCCGTATTTGACAACGCGAAGGTCAAAGAAAAAATCTTTTTCATCCCCGACGACCTCTATTTCAGCGCCTACGCGAACATGAACAAGATGGCTGATTTTTATCACGGCTACTACGGCAAATTCGACCGCGCTATGTTTAAAAAGCTCACCGACGCGTTCGGGCTCGACCCGACAAAACGAATTAACGGATTTTCCAAAGGTATGCAGCGGCAGACGGAAATGGTGCTGGGGCTCTCCACTCATCCGGAGCTAATTTTGCTCGACGAGTCCTTCGACGGCATTGATCCCCAAAAACGCCTGCTCATCAAGGGACTGCTGACGGAGTACATAGGCGATCACGAAGCCGCCGTCATTATTTCCTCGCACAATCTGACGGAGCTTGAGGATCTCTGCACCAATATCGGCATCGTCAACGGCAAAAAAATCGCCGTAACCGGCAAGGTTTCCGACTTAAACTACGGCAAATCGAAATACCGCTTAGCCTTTGCCCGTCCGTTCACGCTCGACGAGTTTATGGACATCGACTGCCAGAACCTGCACAAGGACGGGCAGCTCGCCCTATTCACCGTCGTCGGCGATACCGAGGAAGTACAGGAAAAAATCAAGGCGCTTAATCCCGCGGTTATCGAACGCGTCAGTCTGACGCTCGAAGAAATATTCCTTGAAGAAATGGAGGGAGAAGGCTATGACTTCAAAACGATCCTCAGCTAAACCCCTGCTGTATACTTTCTTTAGCGGACTGAAAAGCGGCGCGATCGCTCCGGCGGCAATCAATATGTTTCTGTTTTTGCTGATTTCCACCTTCAGCTCCGTCTTCGCGCTTTTCGGCTCTCAGCATAACTTGGACGAAGCCGGACAGCCTATCATACAAACAGCCGCCAATCTTTATCGTTTCTACTTTTTCGCCGAGGGCGACGCATTCTCGATACTCCTGCTGATTTGCGCCAGAGCCGCGGGACTTTTCGCGGCAATCTTCACGTTTAAGTTCATCACCTCAAAAAAGACAGTCAATGTCTTTTACAGCTTAGGAATCAGCCGTGACAAGCTCTATTTCGGGAAATTCGCCGCGGGCGCCTTGCTGCTTGTCGTTTCGATTGCCATCCCGTTTGCCGCGACATTCCTTTTAAATGTCATAAAGCTTGGATTTTCCATCAAGCTGCTTTATGTGACTGTCTTTTATATCATGAGCTACTGCGCTTCGGCGCTGATTACCTATGCGGTCACCGCGGCGGCGTTTTCGGCTGTGGGCACCTTTTTTGAGGCGGGGGTATTCTCCTTCGCGCTGCTTTTATTCCCCACGGTCTTTCTTATGTCGCTGGAAACGCTGATGACAAAATTTCTGTACGGTTCCCCCTACAGCGTCCCTTTCGGCTTCGCCAACAACCCCCAAAGCTTGTATGGTTCTTCTGAAAAGCTTTTCATGCGCTTCTTAAACATCAACCCCTTGATGTTTGACTACAAAAGTATAAGCATATGGAACGCATTGGATGGCAAAACCGACACAAATCCGACTTTAGTCTTTACCGAAGGCGCTTCTCTGAGCGGCTTCCCGTCGCTGACGAGAGCAGGATGCTGGCTGCTTATTTCCATTGCGGTCATGTTTGTCGGTATGTACATCTTCCAGAAGCGCAAGGCGGAAATCTGCGGCTTCATCGGCACCAATAAGATTTTCAATACCTATACCACCTTTACCTACGGCTTTGCCATCGTCTGCATGTGCCAGTATGTATCCGCTGAATCCCGTTCCTTTACCACCTCCACGGCGTATATTGTCGGCTTTTTGCTGTTCACCCTGTTCTATATTGTATTGGAGCTGCTGCTTCTCAGGGACCTCAAGGCATTTGTCCGCGGTCTGTGGAAGCTCCCCGCGGAGTTTGTCGTATCAGGAGCCGTCATCGCCGTTTTCGCGACGGGTTTATTCGGCTTTTCCTCGCGCATTCCCGCCGTCGCGGATGTTGAAAAAGCCGCGGTAAGCGTTATCGGCTTTGAGAGTGAGTACGGCTATTTTTATACCGAGAGCTACGGATCGACAATTTCACAAAGCGACGATTTTTACTATCCGCCCGTTATAGGACTTGTCGACGGTTTCACCTCAACCGAAGACATAAATAAGATCGAAAAGCTCCATGAAAAGCTCATCGCTATGAAAGGGAAAAACACAACCCCCTATACCGACACCTCCGTGATTGACGGGAACCGCGTTATGCCGGTCACGCTGCAGTTTGTCTATACGCTCAAGAACGGCACCTCCGTCATGCGCAGCTATACCGCCGCCACAGAGGATATCGTCAAAGCGTTTTTAGAGCTTGACGATACTGATTTCATGAAAAAGCGGCTGGAAAAAATCTTTACCGATCCGATCGGTGAAAATCCGATGAAACGGTATGGATTCTACGGTATCAGCATGGCGCAGTACGATGAATACGCCAAGAATCTGCTCCGAAGCAAGGACAATACCGTGACGCTGTTCGGGCAAAACGCGGTTTTCGGCGAGAATCTTAACTTGACGCCGGAGGAAAAGCAAGAACTTGCCATGTGCATCTACAGCGATGTAAAGAACCGGTCGGTTGCCGAGAAGTATTTTCCGGAGAATAATCCTCTGGGCATCCTGCGTTTTACGCACTTCAATTCCAACGACGGCTATCCCGGTAAGGGCGAAGGTGAAACCGAAGTTCCCTCCGACACCTTAGCGCCGTCCGACACTTTAGCGCCGTCCGACACCTTAGCGCCGTCCGACACCTTAGCGCCGTCCGATACGGCGGCACAAAGCACGACAGAGCCGGTTTCCGATAATACAACGGAAAGCCAGATAACAACCGCGGCGACCGAGCCGTCCTCAACACAGGAGGCGGACACAACAGAAACAACCGCGGCGGTCACCGAAACGGTTCCCGAAACGGATACCCAATCGGTTACAGACGCCACCGGCATGTACGATGAAGCTCCGTCCAATTTGGCCGGCTACGGGCAGAACTTAGCGGGCTCCCCGATGGAAGGCAATCAGGGAATCTCCATCGTTTTAACGGAGGATATGACGAATACAATCAAGTTCTTAAAGAGCAAGGGATTATACGAAAAGCTGAAGGATACGACTGAGTACGTTTCCGCGAAGATAGTCACCGTGACCGGCACCAATTCCGATATATACAACTATAAACCATACTATCTCGGTACAACATCGCGCTTTTACTTCGGTTCGCGCCTCACCTCATCAAACGGTACAGAACAGAAGTATTATTACAGCGGTTATAGCAAAATCAAAAAGACAACAGGATATACCACCACATCCGCAAAAGAGATTGAGGCGCTTATGTCCGCCGCGCGCTTTAACTACTACAACAGCTCGGACAGCGGGTATTATGTATGCTTCACCACCGCCGATAAAACCGATACCGTGATGTATATCCCCTATTCGCTGATTCCCGCGGACTTAAAATCAAAAATCCCGAATGTAAGCACTCCCCCCATGTATTAAACTTCCAAGAAGCGCTCCGCAGTAAAATCACCGCGGGGCGCAAAGCGCTCCGCAGTAAAATCACTGCGGAGCGCTTGACTATTCACCCTTGATACGATATGATGTTACGGATATCGTACAAGGAGGAAGAATATGGCACAGAAACGTAACTTCGCGGGTGAGCCAGCCGTCGTAGGGGAAACTTTACAGAGTCTTTGCATCCGCCAAAAAAGAGAGGATAACAGAGAGCTTGAGAAAAAGCTTACTAAGCTTCCGAAAACGGCGCTGACCGAGGCGCAGGCGCAGCGCCTGCCCGCATTTTTGATTACAAAGGACATTCAGTGCGTCTGTGAGGACGAAAAGTACGCCGCGTTATGGCTCGGAACGGCTAAAGGGCTTTGGCGCGTGTGCGAAAGCGAACCGGAACCGCTCGACCGCGTCAGGCATTTCCGCGCGTCGGCGTATATGCTCGACAATAACGCACAAGCTGTCACGGGCGACGGCGACGGCGGCGTGTTCGTCTTAACCGATACGAGCGTTTCCCATATACAAATGAAAAAGATGTCCCTAAAGGAAAAAGCCGTTTTCCTGTCGGACATGGACTATACCCACGTCCAGCGGCGCGGTATGCTCAGCGGCGCATACTGGGACGAAAAGGCAAAGACATGGAAGGGCAGCGAATCCGACAACGACGGGCTCTGGACGTCGCTTGTAGCCATGGGCGACATCTGCCGCTACGCTGTCTTGCGCGACGGCGGCACGGCATCAAAGGAAGAGGTCGCGCTGGCGCGAAAACACGCCATGCGCTGGACCGAAGCCATATTGCTGCTCGCCTGCGTAACCGGCCGCAAGGGCACGGTGGCGTCGTTTGTCCGCTACAACAAGCCGCGCACCAACCGCGCGAGCGAAAAGTATCTGCTCGAGGGTAAAAACGGCGCGCTCAACCTGCCCGACACAGGACCTACCGGTTGCGTGGTCAGCAGCATCGGTCCGAAATATCCCGAAAACTGGGGCGACGAGGGGATGCCCGAAATCGTGTTCAGAAATATTGAGGGCTATATCGCCCGCTCGTATCACGTCAACGACCCCGAAAACGACCGCGTCCCGTGGGGAGAGGGTGTATTCTTCCGCAAGATGTACGACGACAAGGGGAACCTCGTTTCCTTCCGCGTGCCGTCGGGTACCTACAAGGGCGACGATATGGCGGCTCCGCTGACCGTTGACAGCTCTGTGCCGATCCCCGAGCGCCTGAAAAAGCTCTATACCGAGGGCATAAACCCCGCGACGGGCAAAAACTTTACCGACGGCGACATCATCTATAAATGCGACACCTCCAACGACGAGCTCGTCGCCCACTACGCCATCTGGCACCTCGCCTACGACGTGTTCGGCGAGGAGGATCCAGAGCTTAGGGAAATCATTGTCAATATCGTGACCGCCCACGCGAAGCATTTCACCGACAACGATTACTGCCACACCGACGCGGGCGGACAGCCGACCTCGTGGGCGCGCATGAGCCGCGAATACTATCTCAACGCGTTCAGCAACGGCTACACCGACGCGCCCTTAGGCACCATGATCCTGTTACAGCTCTACAAGGTCGCCCACTACATCACCGGCGATAAACAGTGGGGCGACGAATACAAAAAGCTCGCCCTCGACGAGCCGTATCGCTATGCCGACCTCGCCGCCGAGCATTACGAGCGCTACGCTATAGTCGCACGTTCCTTCGTCGATAACGAGGACAACGATGATGAGGTTTTCGAACAGGTCACGCGTATGATGAACTACTCGGACATCCGCATGGCGGCGGTCGCCTACTATACGATTTTTCAGCTTGAAACCGACCCTGTTCTGATCGAAAAATACAAAAAAGGCGCCGACAGCTGGTGGAACCTCATCAAGTACGCGCGCGACGTCGAGTGGCTGCTCGTCTATCAGCTCTGCTATAACGACAAGGACGTGCTCGACGGCTGCGGACGCCGCCTTAAGGATATGCTGGCGTGGCAGCTTAGCCGCTACCCCGTCTGCGCGCGCCAGTTCTTCATCGACAACGCCGATCGTCCGGACGTCCGCGAGGAGGATAACATTCTCTGGCAAAAGGATAAAAACATCCCGCACGCCGTCGCCATGGACGAGCGCGGCAGCTTAGGCTCAAACTTCTTCGGCGCGCGGCTGGGCAACACCGGCAAAAATTTGCACGAGTGCTACAACATGATCTTCCCCTACTGGATCGGGCGCTACAACAGCCTGCTCGCCGAGGAGGGCAAGGACAGCGGCCTGTCGTTCGACGAGCTGATGACGTACAACAATCAGGACTAAAAAAACACGTTGCGTTCAGCGCAACACTTCACTTCACTTCGCGCCAAAGGTGCGAAACTTCACATTCCGCTAAATGCGGAATACTTCGCGCCGCTCGCAAAGCGGCATTTCACCCGTGAGTTAAGATGTTAAGTGTTTTGCTGCGCAAAACGTTAAAAGTTAAGATTGCCTGCGGCAAGTAAAAGTTCCTTTACGCCGCAGGCACTTCACTTCCAGTTACTTTACAGAAACCTTACAGGGATGACTTTATCGCTGTCTTTGAGCGTGATCAAATTGTCATACATACAAACCACGCCCCCCGAACCGCGTTTGATATACGGTATATTGTCAAGCAAATCAAAGTGGGAAATATCCTTTTTCTGCGGGTCGGCGTGTTTTTTCATTTCAAGCGGATAGAGCGTGCCGTTATTCTCAATCAAGAGGTCAATTTCATTCATGTTCTTGTCACGGTAAAAATATAAAGGCAAATCAAGGACACCCTTGTTATAATAACTCTTAATGATTTCGGCGAGCACAAAGGTCTCGAAAAACGCGCCTGCCATCGCGCCGTTTTTCAGCACATCCGCTGTATTCCATTTCGTGAGATACGCCGCGAGCCCCGTATCGAAAAAGTACAGCTTCGGCGTTTTTACCGTGCGCTTTGTGATGTTGTTGGCATAGGATTTCAATAAATAGACGATGTTGGACGTTACAAGAACAGACAGCCACCGCTCCGCGGTCGGAGGGCTGACGCCGACGTCACGCGCCAAAGACGCCAAATTCAGAAGCTGCCCCGTACAGCTTGCCGCCACCGTCATAAAACGCAGGAATTTCACCTCGTCACCGACCTGTGTCAGCTTGCGGACGTCACGTTCTATATAGGTCTTTACATAAGCGCCGTAGAACATCTGCCAGTCGTAGCTCTCGTTCAACGACAGCTCCGGCATACTGCCGCGATGAATAATTGCCCAAACATCATCGTATGAAATCTCACGGGTGTTTTTCCCGCGGGCGGCAAAGTATTCGTCCGTCGGCAAAAACGGTTCTGAAAAATCAACGCCCTGCTTTTCTCTTACGGATAATCCAAGCAACGTAAGCAAACCGAGCCGACCCGCCAGGGATTCGCTGACGTTTTCCATCAGCTGAAACTGCTGCGAGCCGGACATGAAAAACTGTCCCTTTTTCTTATCGCGGTCAATGATGATTTTCATCTGCGGGAACAGCTTCGGCGCGTATTGGATTTCATCGACAAAAACGGGCGGCGGATTATCCTTGAAAAAGGTTCCGCTTTGCTCGGTCGCGGCGGCAAGCAGCAGCGGGTCGTCAAGCGTAACGTACCCCGCTTCGCTCGCGACTTTTTTAAGCATGGTGGCTTTCCCCACCTGCCGCGGACCGGTAACAAGAACCGCGCCGAACATCTGCGCAAGCTTGCGAACCGATTCCTCCGCGTGTCTGCTTATGTACATGAAGAGCGCTCCTTTTTAGGCTATAATAACATCCGATGTTATTATAGCCTAGTTTTTACGATATATCAACCCTTTTTATAAATTATATTCCCTTTACTTCACAATCTCCTCGAGCTGTTTTTGCAGCCGCGCGGCGATGTCGGGCAATTCGTTTATCAGGTTTTTTTGCTCGCCGATGTCGGCGTTTAAGTCATACAACTGGCAGGACGGCGCGTCGGGCGCCTCCTGTCCGGGCTTTGGAAAGCTCCAGCCGCCCGAGCCGGGACACATCTCCAGCTTATAACCTTCGCTCCGAATGGCAAGCGAACCGTCGATGCTCTGGTGAACGGTGAAGCGGCGCGTCGGAGCGCCTTCTGGGTCTTTCAGCAGCGAAAGGCAGCTGACGCTGTCCTCTCCGGCGCCGTCGGGCAGCGTGATCCCGTTTATTTCGGCTAAGGTAGCCATCAGATCGGTCAGGCAGACAGTCTCTTTACAGCGTGTGTCCGCCGGAATGACGGCAGGCCACTCGCAAAGCAGCGGAATCCGGTGACCGCCCTCGTAAATATCAGCCTTGTGGCCGCGGAAAATATAGCTGGGGTTATGCCCATAGGCGGCAAGCTCCTCATAATCCGCCATCGGCGAGCAGCCGTTGTCGGAGGTGAAAATGAGCAGCGTGTTTTCGGCAATGCCGAGTGCTTTCAGCTTTTCCCGTATCCTGCCGACAAGGTCGTCGCACATCAGCACGAAGTCGCCGTATTCGTTGGTGCCGCTGGCGCCGACAAAACGCGCCGTCGGTAAAATGGGAGCATGCGGCGCGGGCAGCGCGTAATAGAGACAGAACGGGCTGTCCGCCATAGCCTCAATCTGCCC
>CAYYFY010000001.1:0-25704 GCA_964471035.1 uncultured Eubacteriales bacterium | reverse complement strand
AATGGGCAAACCTATAATGACGGAGATCAGCATCAGTATCACCGCAAGGACTTTTTGTAACGGTATGATCATGTTATCAAATCCTTTTAATCATCGTGAACCGCTTTTATAAACGCTTTGACCAGCGTCGAGGCGGTCGTTTTTCCGAACGAGAAAATCTCCTGATAGTGGCTGCCGAACAGCTTATACGCTCTGTCCGACGAACCGAAGAACACCATTAAAAAGTCGTTGTCGGGGATGATGTAGCCGATGGCGTCGTTGGCTAAGCCAATGACGCAGAGCTTGTCCGTGCCGGCGATTTCCTCTATGGAGGGCAGGGGGAAGTCCTCGCCCGACCAGACGTTTTCGCCCTTCATGACGAGCGTGCCGCTCGTTATAGACGGGTCCATCTCGCCCGGGATCATGGCGAATTTTAAGGTTTTACCCAGCTCCATATAGCCGACCTCTGTAAGCCCGTTGTACGCGCCGTCAGGGGTTCTGTAAATGCCGAAGCTGCCGATGTGCAGCTTGCCGATGAGGATATAAATCGGATTGTCCACTTTTAAGAGCGCCTCGGCGACGCGGATGTTAAGGAGCGGCTCGACTTCTTGTTCGGGAACTATCCTTTCGCCCTTCTTTTCGAGCCACGACGCGTATTGGCTCTTTTCGCCCTCGCCGAAAATGCCCATAGTCTTTTCATATATATCGGGACTGAGGACAGGGTCGGCGGCGATCTGCTCCGGCGTTTTTGTCATGGCGAGCGTAATCATGGCAAGCTCGGAGCCGACCGCTTTCGCCTGGCCGATATTTTTAAGCTTGTCGCTGTAGAGCCTGTGCGGATAGACCGCCTCGACCGCGCCGTTGAAGAACAGGAAGTTGTAATCGGCTTTTTCGAGCGTGTCGCCCATGTAGTAGACGAAGTCGCCCGAAATAGTCCGGCCGGAGTTCTTGCCCCTGATGGGCAGGGAATTTATGTACGGATGTCCCGCGCAGCTGACAATCAGCGTCGGCTTTACGTTTTTGTCGTCGGGCACAAAGCGCAGGCGCGTCAGCAGCGTCGAGTTGTCGCGCGGCGGACGCCTGTCCCACAGGTAGTCGGAAAGCCCTTGCCCGACGATGTCGTCGTCCTCATTAAAACGCTCGCGGCTGTTATTGCCCATCTGGGCGGCGTACAGCTTGCCCGATTTCATAGAAAGGCACGCCTGTCTGACGGATGCGGCAATCGTGCCGAGCAGAAACGCCATGTAGCCCTCGTCGACCGAATTTTTGAGTTCTCCGCTTTTATTGCCGTTCAAGACCGCTTTGTTGTGCTTGTATACCGACGGTACCGGACCCCAGATGCCCATGGTGTCCACCGCGCTGTGGTCGTGCGTTGATACGACGTTCAGGCAGGCGATGTTGTTCTCGGCCATAAAGTCCTTTAGCATCTCGCGCACCAAGCGCACGTTTTTATTGGAAAGACCGATACAGTCCACGACCGCGAACGCCGTTTTGCCCCGCCCGCTGCCGTCGTCAAGGCAGATTGTCCTGACAAACAGGTCGTCCTCGACAGCCTCGGCTTTGTTTAAGGGGACTAAAATCGTGCCGCCGATATAGTAGGGCTTATCGAGGATGTCGGCGGGCAGCGTGCTGATTTTCGCGTAGCCGAGGCTCCAGTGCGCGCCCTTGGCGGGTTCGCTCAAAAACGCGCCGTTGCCGATAGGCACAGCATTGGGAAGCGCCTGTGACGGCGCGTCGGGGATATTCTTATGCAGACGCGACAGCGCGGCGACATACTTCTTTTCAAGAATAGGATTGCGTTCCTTGACCGGCTTTTTCATCAGCCGAAAAGCCTTAACCGCCGGTACGGCGGCAGCGGCGATGGGCAGGAGGGCGAGCAGATACCTTTTTTTCATAATCATATCTCCATTAGGGGGATTTTTAATGAATAATGAATGTCGCTAAAGAACCGCAAGCGGTTCTCTGCTAATGAAAAATGAATAATTTCGGGAGGGTTTCGCCCTCACCCATTATAATCGGGGCGAAAACGCGATAGCGTTTTCAAAGAAAACCGCTTGCGGTTCTTTGCGGGGCTTGCCCCGCCCTGAATTATTCATTATTCATTGCGCGTAAGCGCTCAACTTCCAGTCTCCGGCGCGTTTGCCGCCTGTATCGCGTAGATACAGAAAACGCCGCCCGATTTGCGCAGAGTGATATTCATATATTTGTCCGGTTCGGCGGCTTTAATCGACCCGTCGGCGGCGACCGAGAGCTTTTCGGTGCCGATGTAACCGACGGTGATGACTATAGACTCGCGCGCTTTATTGACCGCGGTCACCCGCGGGGTGAACGGCGGGGTGACGCCGGTTACGGGGACATAGTAACAGGCGTTCTGCGCGTTGTAGGTGAAGGTATAGGCGGTCTGTGAGACCGTGCCGTGGACAATAGGCAGCTCCGTGCCGAACAGCTTTTTGTAGTAGGCTTCCACTTGTGCCACCGGAACGCGCAAGCCCTCGTCGGTCAGTTCGTAATCGGCGGTGTTTACGGAGTCGTAGATCAGCGACAGGATGGAGATGTCGAGCAGATGGGTCATGTTAGCCTTGGAGATGTCGTCGAACGAGTCGGGGTCGTTGGCGACGACCCAGGTAAGGTATTGGTTGTAGTGTTCCAGTTCTTCGGTATTGTCGGTCTTTTCGCGTATGAAGCCGACGACCGCCGAAACGATAGTACCGATGCCGACAAGCGTTAAAAGCAGCATGACGACCCCGAGCGGGAACGCCCAGGGGTACTTGCGCTTGCGCTTTTTCGGCTTCGGCGGCGCCAGAGGCTTCTCCGGCTGCGCCGGTTTTTCCGGCGCAGCCGGTGCAGTCGGCAACGCCGACGAAGTCGGCGTTAGCTCCTCTGCCGTTTCAACCTCAAATTCTTTGAAATAATCGTCCTGCATGGTTAATCCCTCTAATCGATGACCGCGTCGTTCGCTTTTAAAACGGCACGGATTTTTTTCGTATCGGCGTTCTTTGCGCTCACGGTATCCTTTACGGCTATTGCCGCGCCGACGCCCGCCGCCTCGCCGAGCGAACAGCAGATGGGCATGATGCGGATAGACGCCTGCGCCTCGTGCGTCGCCGAGATACAGCGCCCCGCCGTAAGCAGGTTATTGACCCCGCGCGGCACCAGACAGCGGTAGGGGATGGTGTAGTACGCGCCGTCCGGAAAATAGTAGTGGCTTGTACCTGTCCCCTCGGGGTTGTGTATGTCGATGTCGTAGTTTCCGGCGGCGATGCCGTCGGGGAACTTTGTACACGCCTTCAGGTCTTCCTCCGTCAGCACATATTCTCCGTCGATCATGCGGCTTTCGCGGATACCGATTTTCTGTGCCGAGGTCAGAAGCGCGCTGTCCTTGAAGCACGCGAAATTGTCTTTTAAGAACGTAAACAGCTCCAGCATCTGCTCGCGCGCGAGCATTTCCGCTTTTGACAGCTCGAACGGGTCAATAGGATTCAAGCGCACGACGCGCGTTGAGTTGAAATGGACGACGCCCTCGCCCAGTCCCAAAAAAGCTAAAATATTTTCGCGCGGGTTCAGGATTTTCCCATCGGCTTGACACTCTTTATAGAGCGCCTGCATTTGCGGCTTTTGCTCGACGAACCCCGCGATATCGACGTTTACGACGCGAAAGCAGAGCGTCATTGGCTGGCAGAGGGAGTCTTTCGGCTCGCGCCCCAAGCGGCACGGGCATCCGACCAAAAAGGACAGCTCGGCGTCGCCTGTAGCGTCGATAAAGCATTTGGCGGCGACCTTTAAGGTCTGCCCCTTGACCGAAAGAGTGACACAATCGATTTTTTCACCATCGATATCCGCGCCGGTGAGCGTCGTATCAAACAGCACGTTAACACCGCTCTCCGTGACGAGCCGGTCTAAGACGACCTTCATATATTCCGTGTTAAAAAATTGATAATCGCCGTCGGGAACTAAGCTTAAATACCGGCTGCGGATTTCCTCAAAAATCCCTCTCGTCAGCGGGACGCGCTCCTTTTCGATTTTTGTCCACCAGCTCATGAACGGGTAGACGAGGTTGTTCGACGCCGCGCCCCCGAGGCATCCGGCGCTCTCGACTAACAGCGTGCTGAGTCCCTGCCGCGCTCCCGCGGCAGCCGCCGCGGCGCCCGCAAAGCCGCCGCCGATTACAACAAGGTCAAAGCTGCTCATAGTTCCTCCGTTATCGGACTTGTCCGTCGCCGTTTAAAATATACTTGACCGACACAAGCTCGCCCAGTCCTAAGGGACCGCGCGCGTGGAGCTTCTGTGTCGATATGCCGATCTCCGCGCCGAAGCCGAATTCGCCGCCGTCTGTGAAGCGCGTGCTGGCGTTGACATAGACGGCTGCCGCGTCGACGCGAAGCGTGAACTTGTCGGCGTCGGCAAGGCTTTTTGTGACGATGGCTTCGCTGTGCCCCGTGCCGTATTTGTTGATATGGGCGATCGCCTCGTCGGTGCTTTTCACCGTTTTTACGGAGATGATGTAATCGAGATATTCGGTATAAAAATCCTCGTCCGTCGCCAATACGGCGTCGGGCAGTACGGCGAGAGCCTTTTCGTCGCAGCGTATCTCCACGTTTTTCCCGCGCAGAGCCGCGGCGATGGGGGGCAGCGCCTTTGCAAGAATTTTTTCATGGATTATCAGGCTTTCGCAGGCGTTGCAGACCGACACGCGCGAGGTTTTGGCGTTGACTGTGATGCTGACCGCCATCGTGATGTCGGCGCTCTCGTCGACATAGACATGGCAGTTGCCCGTGCCCGTCTCAATAACCGGCACCGTCGCGTTCTCGACGCAGGATTTAATAAGCCCCGCCCCGCCCCTGGGGATGAGCACATCGACATATTTGTTCATACGCATGAGCGCCTGTGCGCTCTCGCGCGCCGTGTCCTCAATCAGATTGATGACATCCGCGGGCAGTCCCGCCTTTTCGACCGCGCCACGCATGACCTCTGCGATGGCTTTGTTGGAGTGTATTGCCTCCTTGCCGCCGCGCAGGATGACGGCGTTTCCGGCTTTCAGGCACAGCGCCGCCGCGTCGGCGGTCACGTTGGGGCGCGCCTCGTAGATCACCGCGACGACACCTAAGGGCACGGTTATTTTTTTCATGCGCAGACCGCTTACGAGCGTGCTCCCCATGAGCACGCGCCCGACCGGGTCAGTTTCAGCCATAATTTCTAAAGCGCCCTTAGCCATGCCCTCGATACGGCTTGTTGACAGCGCGAGCCGGTCGAGCATCGAAGCGGACATGCCGTTTTCTTTGCCCGCCTGTAGATCCTTTTGATTTTCGGCAATGATGTAGGCGGCGTTCTGTGTCAGCGCCTCGGCAATCGACTTTAGCGCCGTGTTTTTAACAGACGCGCTTGCCGCGGCGAGCGCCGTTTTCGCCTCTTTAGCCCTTTGACCAATTAGATTTATATCCACAGTTATTCCCCCAAAAACAGTGTTCCGGTCTGCCGTCCGCCGTAGAGTGTATACAGGTCCTCTGGGTTTTCGCCGTTCATGATGACCGTCGGAATCCCGCCCTCGGCGGCAAAGCGCGCCGCCTGTACCTTGGTGAGCATACCGCCGGTCCCGCGGCTGCTGCCGCGCCCTCCGGCAAGCGCTAAGACGGCATCGTCAATCTTTTCGACAATCGGTATGAGCACGGCGTTCTCGTGGGTGCGCGGGTCCTTGTCGTACAGACCGTCGGTGTCGGTCAGAATAATCAGTAAATCCGCCCCGATAAGGCGGGCTACCTGCGCGGACAGGTTATCGTTGTCGCCGTAGACGATCTCCTCGACGGCGACGCAGTCGTTCTCGTTGATAATCGGGATCGCCCCGAACGAAAAGACCTTTTCAAAGGCGTTGATCAGGTTTTCCCGCCGTTCGCCGTTCTCGATGTCGCTCTTGGTGACGAGCAGCTGTCCTATTGTATTGCCGTATTCCTGAAAGAATTTGTCGTACAAAAACATCAGCTCACACTGGCCGACGCAGGCAGCCGCCTGTCGCGACGGCGTGTCGTCGGGCTTGCCCTTGAGCCCGAGCTTTCCGACGCCGACTCCGATAGCCCCCGAGGTGACCAGCGCTATCTCAAGCCCGCTGTTCGACAGATCGCACAGCGTGCGCGTAAGCTCGCGCATCCGTTTCAGATTCGTTTTTCCCGTTTCGTGCGTGAGCGTCGAGGTGCCGACCTTGATGACGATCCGCTTCATACCTTTAAGACTAACCATTTCGTATTACCTCTTAATCTTGAATAATAAAACAGTATATAGGAAAATACGGGAAAATGCAAGCTTTCGGCTTCAATCCGTTACAATCCGTCTTCAATCCGACGTCAATACGCGAAAAAGCTCCTCGGCGAACAGAATATGCGCCGCGCGGGTCGGATGATTGACCCCGTTTGAGAGCATCGCATCGGTATCGGTGCCATCTTGCCAGAGCGCTTTCCATATGGAAAAGCAGTCGGCAACTAACGCGCCGCACTCTGAGGCGGCGCGTTTTGCCGCTTCGCTGTACCGCTCCTGCATACCGCTTGTCACGATTTCGGCGGTCAGAAGTGAAAACTGATAATGCGGGCAGCTTAAAAGTGCGGGGCGCGCGTTCATCAGATTCGGCGTCAGCACAGCCGCTTCGATTCCCGCCTTTATTAGCTCGGACAGAATCTCCGACATATAGCGCTCGTAGTCGGCGAGATGGCTTTCCCCCGCGGGGGCGTCGTTGAGCCCGAAGGCGACGACGCAGAGGTCAGGTTTCGCGTCGATGACGCTTTGAAGCCTTCGCAGCCCCGCCTCGGCGTTTTCCCCGCCGACGCCGAAGTTGAGGGTCTTTACCGCCGCGCCGGTATGTTCGCGCAGCATTTGCCCGAGCACGGTATGGTAGACGGCGGCTTCGTCGACGGCGCCGTCCTCAAAACAGCCCGCCGTCACGCTGTCGCCGAGAAAGGCGAGCGTGACAGCCTGTCCGGTTTTCGCGGATTCCATAAGTTTTTCTGCGATTATATTCATCGTATTTCCCCCTATACAAACCAGATTGGATTGGTAAAGCAGGTGATAAACGGCGGCAGCGGCAGCGGCGCGTTCGCTTCGGCGGGAATCAGGTGTCCGGCTATCCGGCGGTATACCCTTGAAACGATTCTGCCGTATTGACGGGAAATCTGCGCCCGTACAAAGCCCGACGATTCTACGGGAAGGCTCAGGTTTAAGTCGGCATTTTTTATAGGTGCGCTGTAAATGATTGTATCGTTGTTGAACACCTCTAACAGATGTCCCTTTTTGAGCCTTTCGCCGCGCAGCTCCACGGTGATGCCGTCCCGAAAAGCCGTCTCGCCGCCCGTTATTGTCTTGCCGCATTTAAGATAGAGCATCGGTCCCTTCGGGCTTGATGTGACCACGGCTCTGCCGTTTTTAAGCGCGTCGAGTATGTCGGCGGGCGAGGACGACGCCGCGTATACGACCGTAGTCGGGATAGCCAAAAGACGGGTGATACCGGCTATATCCTGGTGATAGTCGCTGCCGCCGACCGCGGCAATCCTTCTGCCCCTCAGCAGCTCGCCGTGCCACCAGCTAAGCGCTTTCATATTATCGATATGCTGAGGTCCGTTCCACAGCTCCGCCGCGTCGAGCGGAAATCCTTCCAGCGGCCAGTGCCAGCCGCACAGGGAGCAGCAGGGATGGTTTACGGAAATCACCGCGCCATTAGCCTTCGCCTTTTCGGCAAGGCTTATGAACTCCTCAAAGCTCTCCGCGCAGTATGGCTCCTCAAAGGGCGTTCGTATTCCCCAGAGATTGCAGTGGCCGTTGTACGCGGTAAGCTCCATACCCTCTATAACGGTGAGGTCCGGAGCGGTCAGGTTTGAATATCCCGCGCGGTTGTTGTTGTGGTCGGTTATGATGAGATAATCAAGGCGTTTTTTACGCGCGAGGGCAAGCAAGGCTTCCGGCGTCAGTTTTCCGTCGCTGTGGCAGGTGTGGGTGTGGGTATCCCCTTTAAGCCAGCGGTTTCCCTTAAATTGAAACTCGACCGTATAGGTGACCTTCACGCCGTCTCCGGCGCGGTATACGCCCGCTATGATCTGCCATGTGCCCGCGTGCGGCTCACAGGGCTCGTAGCCCGCCGTCGCGTACCGCGCGCTGATGACGATTTCCTTTGTCCTGCCTCCTGAAGCCCCGTTCTGCCTGCCGTCCGGATAAATCAGTCCGAAGTCAATACAAGAGCCCTCCGGCTTATCGACGCTGTAGGAGATGTTCATTTTTTCGGTATTTTCGGGTACCTCGAACGGGATATAGAAGTATTTTTCTTGATCCTCGGGAGAAAAAAAGCCTTCGATTGTGACCGTTCTGCTTTTCATCGTCAGTTTTCTCCTTTCGGCGTTAGCGCCGCGCGCCGCTCCTTGATTTGGGCTGTTACGTCCGACATATAGGCGGGCGTGAGTTTAAACTTTTTCTTATGCAAAACGAAAGCTCCGATAAGAAAAACGGGCGGGACGAAGAACAGAAGGAATTTGATCATACTGACAGCCGCCGGCGTCGTCGCCACGCCGACCTGCGTGTTGAACCGCACCGCGGCAAAGCAGGAATACCGGATTAAATAGCTGATGCCGTTTGAAATCTTGCTTAAGAAGGTGAGCATCGAGAAGATGATACCCTCGTTTCTCTCGCCGTATTTCCACTCCCCGTAATCGACGGCGTCGGAGAGCATGACGCTCTGCATCATACTCATCGCGCCGTAGCTGACGCTGGGGATGATGCCCGACAGCGCGAAGAAAATAAAGTTAGTTGGGGCGGCGGCGTTCTGAAGGATCATCAGCAGATAGCCGAGGCAGGGGAGCAGATACGCCGCAAGGTAGACCTTGTTTCTCTCGAATTTTTTCGAAGCCATCGGCACGCCGAACAGCCCGATCCCGCCGACGATTCCCGATGTGATGGAATAAAAGCCGTAGGATTTCGGTTTGAGCAGCACATTGGTAAAATAGTACATCATCGTTCCCCCGTGCATACACGATGCGGCGTTGAACAGCACCATGACGGCAACGACGACCAAAGCCTGATCGTTTCGAAACAGTATCCTGGCGGCGCGTATGAATGAGAAGGGCTCCTTCTGCGAGGGCGCGAGCACGACCCGCTCCTTCGTCATCGCGGCGCAGATTGTAGAGGTCGTGATATAGACGACGGCGGCAATCAGCGCAAAACGGATATACCCCTTCTGGGTGTCCCCTTTGCCGAGAGCGCCCACGATATTTAAAGTGAACGCGCTGAACAGCCCCCCGAGCGCGCCTGTGACCCGCGGCAGAATGGAGAGCTTGTCGCGTTCCTTCGCGTCAAGCGTCATGGCGGGGATCATCGACCAGTAGCCGACGTCGATCATCGTAAACGTGGCGTCGCACAAAAGATACAGCAGCGTGATATAGACATAAATCCCGACGCCCGAAAGATTCGGGTTGAAATAGATCATCACCGAGGTCATGGCGTTAAAAATGGCTCCGAAGAAGATCCACGGGCGGAATTTACCCCATTTGGAATCGGTGTGGTCGATAATAGCGCCCATCATCAGGTCGTTGGCGCCGTCCCAGATTTTCGAGGCGAAGAGCATCACGGCGAGAAAGCCGTTGTTGATCTTCAGATATGTCCGAAAGTAGTTCGGCAGGTACTCGCCGTTGACGAGGGGCGCCATCAGGTTTTTGCCTATAGGCCCGATGCCGTAGCCTATGTATTCGCTGAGCGTGATCTTGTTGTTTTCGGGAAGTCGTTTCACATTGTAACCTCCTGTATACCGAATAAAATTATCTTATCACAGATCACGTGCTTTGACAACTTTTTCATGCGGCGAATAGTTCGGTACAGAAAAACTTTACAAAACGAAGGAGGGTATGGTATACTCATTTACGCAATGAGAGGTGAATCGTATTATGGCATTATTTTCAAAATTCAAGGAACCGGTTATTTTTAAAGAGGACAGTAATGCTAAAGCGCAGCTTGAAGAACTCGAGAAACTGTTGGTATTGGAAACCGACGAAAAAATAAAAAAAGCGATTGAAAATGATATCGCCGCAATAAAAGCGGGAATTTACGGCGAAGATGCCTTAATGTATGAGTTGAAAAACAGCCATATTCCGATGTATGTGCTGCATGATTTATATTTTGAGCACGCCGGACTTACCGCGCAAATAGATTATCTCTTGGTTACAATCAAGCGTGTTTTTATTGTCGAATGTAAAAACCTTTACGGAGATATTGCGATTGATAATACGGGTAGTTTCGTCCGAAATTTCGGTTATAAAAAGGAAGGTATTTATTCTCCGATAACGCAGTGTAAAAGGCATCTTGATTTACTTAAAGCGATGGTTCTCGACGCGCAGAGCAACGCCCTTGTCAGAGCCTTGGTTGATCGGAACTTTTCGGATAATTACCGCGATATCGTTGTGCTTGCCAATCCAAAAACGGTTTTAAATGCGAAATATGCTCCTAAAGACGTTAAAAGCCGTGTTATCCGCGCGGATCAGTTGATTTCCTATATCAATAAAATAAATGCCGAGCCCGGAGGCGTTACCGCAAATGAAAAAGACATTGAAAGCTGGGCGAAGTTCTTTTTAAAAAGACATACAGAGTGTAAAACAGACTATTTTGCAAAGTACAGAACGAACACCACCGCAGAGCAGGATAGTCCGAAACCCGCGTTTCAAACTGTCGCTGTGACTTCCGAAGAATCGGTTACGCCTGCCGCGAATTCTGTGTCTGTTCCCGCCAAACCGTATATATCCGAAACGCCTCTTTGCCCGAAATGCGGCGCGCCGATGGTCAAGCGAACCGCCTCAAAGGGCGGCAACGTTGGGAGTTCTTTCTGGGGCTGCTCGCAGTTTCCGAAATGCCGCGGGATTGTGAATATTTCCGGATAAGGCTGATGTCAAGCGGATTTTAATGAATAAAAAGGATTGATTTTATGAAACTCGGGATCGTCGGTTTGCCCAATGTCGGCAAGAGCACGCTTTTTAACGCTCTGACAAACGCCGGAGCGCAGGCGGCTAACTACGCCTTTTGCACCATCGAGCCCAACGTCGGCGTCGTCAGCGTGCCGGACAAGCGGCTTGACTTGCTCGCGGAGCTGTACTCGCCGCTCAAAGTGACGCCCGCGACCATCGAGTTTCTCGACATCGCGGGGCTTGTGAAGGGCGCGTCGAAGGGCGAGGGACTGGGTAATAAATTTTTATCGCATATTCGCGAGGTGGACGCCATTGTCCATGTCGTGCGCTGCTTTGACAACGACGACATCGTCCACGTTGAGGGCAGCATCGACCCGAAGCGCGATATTGAGACGATCAATTTAGAGCTGATTTTGTCCGACGTCGAGGTGCTCGCGCGGCGTATCGACCGCACGCAGAAGGCGATGAAGGGCGATAAGAATCTCGGCGCGGAGCTTGGATTTTTGGAGCGGATGATGAAAGAGCTCAACGACGGCGTCTGCGCGCGGGCGGTCGAAATGACCGACGGGGAGAAGGAGATACTCGACACCGTCGCGCTGCTCTCCTCAAAGCCCGTTATCTATGCCTGCAACATGAGCGAGGCTGACTTTGCCGCCGACATCAAGACAAACGCGCGCTATAACGCCGTTTGCGCGCTGGCAAAGGACGAGGGCGGCGAGGTGCTGCCCATCTGCGCCGAGCTTGAGGCGCAAATCGCCGAACTGCCCGCCGACGAGCGTGAGATGTTTTTGTCGGAGCTGGGCGTCAGCGCGGGCGGACTCGATCTGCTTGTACAGCGCAGCTATGACCTTTTAGGACTGATGTCCTTTCTGACCGCCGGACAGCCCGAGGTACGCGCGTGGACGATTAAAAAAGGCACGAAAGCCCCGCAGGCGGCAGGTAAAATCCACACCGATTTTGAGCGCGGCTTTATCCGCGCCGAGGTCATCCCGTACGGGACGCTCATCGAGTGCGGCTCGCTCGCCGCCGCCAAGGAAAAGGGACTCGTCCGCTCCGAGGGCAAGGAGTACGTCATGCAGGACGGCGACGTCGTTTTATTCCGTTTTAATGTCTGAATTTATTCTCATAATTCTCCTTTACGCGGGCAAAGTAGCGTAAAGGGGTTTTTTTATGCTCGGAGTTTTCATCGCCATCATTTCAGGGGCTCTCATGAGCCTGCAGGGCATCTTTAACGCCGGCGTCACCAAGCAGACGTCCATCTGGGTGTCCGCTTCCTTTGTCCAGTTTTCGGCGCTTATCGTCTGTATCGCCGCATGGGCGGCGACGGGCTTTGAAAGCTCGTTCTCGGCGCTTTTGCACATCGACGGCAAGTATATGCTGCTCGGCGGGGTCATGGGCGCGGCGATTACCTATACGGTCATCCGCGGCATGGACGCCTTAGGTCCCGCGCAGGCGGTCATGATCATCGTCGTTTCGCAGCTTTTAGTCGCCTATCTCGTCGAGCTGTTCGGCGCGTTCGGCGTAGACAAAGCCGGTTTCGAGATGAAAAAGCTGCTCGGGCTGGGTTTATGCGTGGCGGGAATTTTATTATTCAAGTGGCAGTCGAAGTAATAAAATAAAGTATACTTTGAAATAAATAAATATAAATACTAAGTATACTTTAAATAAATCTTGACAAAAATACATATTGACTTTATAATACGTTTGAGGTGATGAAGAATGCCGGTTACCACTCGTGAAGGTTTGTTAAAGGTATTAAACGCTTATAATCCATGGTGGAAAAGCGGTTTTGTCAGTCCCTCGCTGACAAAAGACTATAAACGGCTCGCGTATTATGAAGCTATGAAAACACTCGCGCAAAACGATATCCGGCGCACAGTCGTGCTGACGGGAACGCGGCGCGTGGGGAAAACAACCATTCAGTATCAAATGATCGACGCGCTGCTGAAGAACGGCGTTCCTCCGACGCGGATTGTTTTTGTGTCAATGGATCACCCGATGCTGAAGCTGGCGGGGATGAACGATATTCTTGAATGTTATCGGGAGGATATTTATCCGGCGCAGGATGCGTATTACTTTTTCGACGAAATCCAATACGCCGAGGACTGGGCTTCATGGCTGAAAACCATTTACGATATGCAGCCCGATACAAGAGTTGTCGCCACCGGCTCGGCAAGTCCGGCGCTGGTAAGGGGAAGCATGGAGAGCGGAGCGGGAAGATGGACAGTCCAAAAGGTTCCGACATTATCCTTTTATGAATACTGCGCTCTGATGAAGGTTGAGGAGCCAAACCTCCCGAAAAATCTACGTCCCACATCGTTTTTAACGATGACGCGGCAGGAACAAACGGCGCAAATGATGAAGCTGTCGTCGGTTCAGAATTATTTTACGCGTTTTTTACAGGTGGGCGGTTTCCCGGAGCTTGCGTTGGCGGCAAACGATGTGATCGCTCAACAGATTATGCGGGAGGATATTGTCGACAAGGTGCTCAAAAGAGATTTGCCGGCTTTGTACAATATCCGGAACGCCACGGAGCTTGAAAGAATCTTTTTATATCTTTGTAATGTATCCTCGGAAATTGTGTCCGTCGAAGCGATTGCCAAGGAGCTTGAAGGGGTTAGCCGTCCAACCGTTGAAAACTATATTCAATATCTTGAAAGCGCCAATCTCATTTACCTAAGCCAGCCAATCGCCATGTCGGGCAAAAAGGTTTTAAAATCCAAGCCGAAAATTTATATCGCCGACGCCGCCATCCGCAATGCCGTGCTGATGGACGACGATATTCTGACAAACGCGGCGCAGATGGGGAAAATCGCGGAAACAGCCGTATACAAACATGTCGCCGCGTTTTATTATCAAAAGGCGACGCGCGTCGGGTATTATCGGGGCGGCAGTAAAAACAAAGAAATTGACATTGTGGTCGAATATCCGAAAATTAAAAATATTTTAATCGAAGTTAAGTACCGCGAGCAAGCGACGGTTAAAGACGAAGATGCCATTTGTCAGCTGAGCGGTGAGGCAAGCGCGTCCATAATCATCACAAAAAACGCGGAAGATTACGGGATTCAAACCGCGTCAAACAAAAGCCGTATCCTGCGGATACCGGCGTTTGCCTTTCTCTATCTGCTGGGACACGCTGAAAAAAACGGTTATAAAGGGGCGCAGTGAGTCCGCGGTATTATTGACTTTTATTCTTTGTCGGTGTATACTTTGGGCATATTTTCCGGAAGGTAAGGGTTGATGTTTATGGAGTGGACAGGCTTAAACGAGCTGCGGGAGTCGTATCTCTCATTCTTCGAGAGCAAGGGGCATCTGCGCTTACCCAGCGCCTCTTTAATCCCGCAGGGGGACAAGAGTCTGCTGCTCATCAACGCCGGTATGGCGCCACTGAAAAAATATTTTACAGGAGAGGTAACGCCGCCGCGCGGGCGCTGCACCTCCTGCCAGAAGTGCGTACGCACCCCCGATATCGAGCGCGTGGGCAAAACCGCGCGCCACGGCACGTATTTTGAGATGCTCGGCAACTTTTCCTTCGGCGATTACTTCAAGCGCGAGGCGATTATGTGGGCGTGGGAATATTTTACCGCGGTGTTGAAGATTCCGGCGGACAGGCTATACCCCAGCGTGTTCAACGAGGACGACGAGGCGTATGACATCTGGACAAAGGAAGTCGGCGTCGATGAGTCGCACATGGCGCGCCTCGGGCGTGAGGATAATTTTTGGGAGCACGGCGCGGGTCCGTGCGGTCCTTCTTCGGAAATCTATTTCGACCGCGGCGAAAAATACGGCTGCGGTTCTCCCGATTGCAAGGTCGGCTGTGACTGTGACCGCTACGTCGAGGTCTGGAACCTCGTATTTACCCAGTTTGAAAACGACGGGAACAATAACTACACGCGCCTTAAAAGCCCCAACATCGATACGGGAATGGGGCTTGAGCGTCTGGCGTGCGTCATGCAGGGAGCGGACAACCTCTTTGAGGTTGACACCATGCTAGTCCTCATGAATAAAGTGTCCGCCATCGCCGGCAAGGCGTATCACGACGACCCGAAAAGCGATATGTCGCTGCGCGTCATCACCGATCATATCCGCAGCACCGTCTTTCTGATTGCCGACGGCGTGCTGCCCTCCAATGTCGGCAGGGGGTATGTACTGCGCCGTCTGCTGCGCCGCGCGGCACGGCACGGGCGGCTTTTGGGTATCGAAAAGCCATTTTTGTCGGAGATAGTCCCGACGGTCATTCACGAGAACAAGACGGCGTATCCGGAGCTTACTGAAAAGGAAAGCTACCTTATTAAAATTATCGCCATGGAGGAAGAGAGCTTCGGGAAAACCATCGACAGCGGTCTTGCGTTGCTCAATGACATGATAAAGGTGTCCGACGGCAAAACGCTGTCCGGCGCCGACGCGTTCAAATTACAGGACACTTACGGCTTCCCGCTTGATCTGACCAAGGAAATCCTCGCTGAGAATAGTATGACCGTTGACGGGGAGAGCTTTGCCCGTCTTGCGGAAAACGCCAGACAGACGGCGCGCGCCGCGCGCAAGGACGCCGGTGCCGAGGCGTGGAAAAACGAATCGCTTTCTATAGGCGATACCCCGCCGACGGTGTTTACGGGCTATGAGGAAACAAAAACACAGTCACAAATTGTAATGCTGCTTTCAGACGGCGAGCCGGTCGATGAGCTGCCGTCCTGCGGCGAAGGTGTGGTCGTCACCGACAAAACGCCGTTCTATGCCGAGAGCGGCGGGCAAATCGCCGATAACGGCGTCATCACAGCAAAAGACGCCGTCTTTACGGTGTCCGGCGTACAGAAAACCGCGTCGGGGGTATATCTCCATCACGGCACTCTCACTGCGGGCGCGCTGCGCGTCGGCGGCAGTGTCACTTGTACGATTGATACAGATAAACGCCTTGCGACAAGGCGCAACCATACCGCCGCCCATCTTTTACAGGCGGCGCTGAAAAGTGTGCTCGGCGCCCATGTCGCGCAGGCGGGGCAGTATGTGTCGCCGGACGTCGTCCGCTTTGACTTTTCGCATTTTGCCGCGCTGACAAAGGACGAGCTGACCGCCGTTGAAAACCGCGTCAACGAGGTTATCCTGACCGCGTCGCCGGTTATCTCAGAGGAAATGTCTGCAGAACAGGCGAAGGCCTCCGGCGCGACGGCGCTGTTCTCCGAAAAATACGGCGAAACCGTGCGCGTCGTGCGCTGCGGCGCGTATTCCGCCGAGCTGTGCGGCGGCACCCACGCGGAAAACACCGGCGAGCTCGGATTATTCAAGATAACCGCGGAGTCCTCGGTCGCCGCGGGCGTACGCCGCATCGAGGGCGTAACGGGCATAAACGCGCTTAACTTTATCCGCGAAAGGGAAAACGAGCTGCTAAAAATCGCGGCGGCGTTCAAAACAAACAACCTGTCCGAATTGCCCGACAAGGCGCAAAAACTTGCGGCGGACCTAAAAAGCGCCGACAGGGAAATAGCCGCACTGAAAGGCGAGATCGCCAGATCGAAGACGGCGGACATCCTTTCAACACCCATCGAAATTGCCGGTATTAAGCTCTTTGCCGCCGATATGGGCGAGGCTCAGGCGGACGCGCTTCGCGCCGTATGCGACGGCGCGAAGGACAAGGGCGGCGATATTGTCGCGGTCGTCGGCGCGCGCCAGAGTGAAAAGGGCACGCTGTCGTTTGTCTGTTTCTGCGGCGAAGACGCGATTAAAAAAGGCGCGCACGCCGGAAATCTTGTCCGCGAAATAGCCAAAATCGCGGGCGGCTCGGGCGGCGGAAAGCCCGACAGCGCCATGGCGGGCGGCAAAGACGTCACAAAGCTCGGCGACGCGCTCGCCGCCGCCGAGGGTATACTAAAAACCATGCTGGGAGGTTAAACGATGGATTGTATCTTCTGTAAAATCGCCGCGGGGGAGATTCCCTCAAATAAAGTCTACGAGGATGACACGGTTTTAGGCTTTTACGATCTCAGCCCGCAGGCGCCCGTTCACGTTCTGCTGATTCCGAAAACGCATATCACGTCCGCGGCGCAGATCAACGCGGATAACAGCGCCGTCGTCGCGCGGATTTTTGAGGTTGCCGCTTCTTTAGCCGATACGCTTGGATTGAAGGACGGCTTTCGGGTTGTCACCAACTGCGGGGACAGCGCGGGTCAAAGCGTCAAACATTTGCATTTTCATCTGCTCGGCGGGCGTGATTTTACATGGCCTCCGGGTTGATTCCCCCTCTCTTACTTTTATGAGGTGATGATTTGGCGAGACCGATGTGCGTATTCGGTTTTTCATTCGCCGCCGTTCTGTTTTTGTGCTGTAAGCTCGGCTTTGTTGCGGCGTATGCCGCTTTGGGCGCTTCTGTGGTGGCACTAATTATCTATATTGTCGCTAAAAGGCTAAGATCTGTTTTTGAATTACCGCTTGCCGCAGGCGCCGTCCTGCTGTCGGCGGTACTTTTCTTGCTGTTCTGGCGGTTTTCGTATATGCCGGCGGCGCGCTTCGACGGAGCGACGGCTTTTACGGGCAAGGTCGTCTCTTTGCCGTACACATACGACAACGGCTACGGCTACGAGATCAAAACGTTTTCCATCGGTGAGGAGTTTACAAAGCAAAAGCTCCTGTATTATACCGAAGAGCCGCTCGAGTGTACATATTTTGACTGCATTTCGGTCAACGACGCGGCTGTTTTTGTTCCCAAAAACGAGAAAGGTGATATTTCAGAAAGTTTTTTGGCGCGTAAAATTTATCTGGCGGCTTACGCACAGGATACGCCGCAGGTGCTCTTCTCCTGTTCGAAAACGCCGTTCTGGTATATACTGAAGCTGCGTGAAAACATCATCGAGACGGCGCAGTCCTATTTGAGCGGCGACCGCGCGGGTGTAGTCATCGCCATGGTGATGGGCGATACCGGCTACATCTCCGCAAAGACAGCCGCGGCGTTCAACAATAGCGGTGCGGCGCACCTGCTCGCGGTATCGGGCTTCAACGTGTCGCTGTGGACGGCGTTTATCATCGCCTTTTTGACGGTTTTCGGCTTGGGAGGCAGGCTAGCCAATACTCTTTCCATGGGATTTCTCGTGTTCTTTTCGGCGCTTACGGGCTTTAGCCCGTCGATTTTACGCGCCTCGGCGATGCTTGCCGTCATCCTGTGCGCGCCGTTTTTTAAAAGGCGCGGCGACGCGCTCAACTCGCTGGGCTTAGCGGTTTGCGCGATTACCTGCGTCAATCCGTTTGCCGTGCTGTCAATAGGCTTTCAGCTTTCGGTCACCGCGACGCTGGGCATCGTGAGTTTAGGACAGGCGCTGATGAGCGGCTTCGCGGCGAAAACGGCGTCATTGCGTTTTGTGCCCATAAAACGCTTTGTCCGCTACACCGGCGACATCGTCATCATCACGCTGACCGCCTTTATTTTTACGCTGCCGGTCATGGTGGAGGCGTTCGGGCGCGTCTCGCTCATCGCGCCGGTGACGAATCTCGCGGTCATGAGCTTAGCGTCTCTGATTACGGTGTTCGGCGGCACGGGCGTGCTTCTTTCCTATGTAAGCCTGCTAAAACCCGTCGCCAACCTCTGGTTTGCCCTGTGCAATCTGTTTTCGGGGCTTGTGCTCGACTGCGTTAATAAGCTCGGCTCCTTACGGTACGCCGCTTTGCCCGTCGATGAAACTGTCTGGGCGTTCTGGTTTGTATCGACGCTGCTTTTAATGCTGGCGGCGTGGGTGATATGGATACGCAGAAAAACGCGCCTGCCGCTCGCGGCGGTATCCATACTCTGCCTTTTGTTTTTTGTCGCCGGAAACATCGGCGCGCTGCTGCCCTCTTATAAAAACATACGCGTACACGTACTGAAAGCCGCCGGTACGCCGGTAATCGTACTGCAGAGCGGCAGCCACTACGCGCTGATTGCCTGTCCGCGTGACAGCGCGGGCTTTGAGAGAGCTGTAGCGGGCAGCGTCCCCGCTCTTCCGACGACCGACCTTGACCTGCTGCTCGTCATACCCGGCAGCTTTTGTGCCGAAAGCTACAAGACGCTTGTAGAGACCTACGCGCCAAAAACGGTTTTCACGGCTGCCGCCGTATACCGTGAAAATACCGCTTTATTCGGAACGACCGTGGAGGTCTGTCCCACGGCGCGGTATTTCCTATGGAACGAAATAAATTTATACTATAACGATACAGACGCCGCGAAATGTGTTATAATTGACTCAGGCGGCAGACGATACCTTGTTTCCCTGTCGGCTGAAAACGATATGAAGGTCATGACGGCATCGTTCGGGACATTCGACGCGCTGATCTGTTCCGGCGGTCTGCCGCTCAACCTACAGCACTGTGTTCCGAAACGGATCGTCATCACCGGAGGATTCAGCAAATCCGGAACAAAATATTATACCAAAGCCCTGTATCTGACCGAAAACGTATGGTATACAGCTATTGACGGCACTTGTGAATTGATTGAAAAAGGAGCATCGCGGTGGGACGCATCGACGAAAACCAACTGAAAAAACAACTGAGGGAGAAAACGCCCGACCGCCTCTATTTTTTGTACGGCAGCGAGGATTATGTAAAGCAGCATTACGCTTCCTTTATCCCGCAAAGATTAGTCGAAAAGGAGTTTGAGGCGTTCAATCTACATCGGTTTGACGGGAAGACCGTCACGTTCGACGAGCTTTCCGACTCTGTTTCCTCCCTGCCGATGATGGGCGAATTCGCCTGTACGGTCGTCCACGATATGAATCTCATCGACCTGCTGCCCAAACAAAAAGACGAGGAGGAGGAACAAGCACAAGTCCTCCCCGACAGCGGGCGGTTTGAAACGCTTATCGAGATCATTTCCGATATTCCGGAAAGCACGGTGCTCGTTTTCTGGATGGATGCCGTGACCGTGGATGAAAAAAACGCGAAATGGATCAAAATCGTCAAGACCTTTGAAAAATACGGCACGGTTATAAAGCTGGACAGGCTTGCGACAGGCGAGCTTGTCAAGCAGCTTTGCACGGGAGCGGAAAAAAGAGGCTGTACCCTTGAAAAAACCGACGCCCTCTATATGATCAATATCGCCGGCGACGAATTGGGCACGCTGCGCAACGAGATCGATAAGGTGTGCGCGTATAAAAAAAGCGGAAAGATAACGCGCGCCGACATCGACAGCGCCGTCACCGTAAGCCCGCAGGCAAGAATTTTCAGCCTGGCAAAGCAGATCATCGATAAAAAGGCCGACGAGGCGCTTTATAACCTCGATGCGCTGTTAAAGCAGCGCGAGGAGCCTATAAAGCTTTTGGCCGTTTTAGCCGGACCGTATGTGGATATGCTCCGCGTCAAAGCCGCCGTACAGAGCGGCATGAAATGCGACGCGGTCGCAGCGGACTATCCCGTCTATAAGAAAAACAAGATGTTTATGCTCGAAAACGCAGCCGCCTCGTCGCGTAAATATTCAATCGACCAGCTGCGCGAGGCAATCCTGTACATCTCGAAAGCCGATACCGACTTAAAATCCACCGGCACCGACAAGCGGGTCATTCTGGAGACCCTGATTATCAATCTTCTAAGGATTTAAATTGAAAGTTACACTTTCAATCCGCAAAAACGCTTGCGGGTCGGTCGGTCTGACCCGCATTTCGTGCGCGAAACCGCGTTTTTTATAAGGTTTTATGTCCTTTTGGGCATGAAGCCCGAAAGGACATAAATTTTAATATGATCAAGACAGACCGCATCATCATCGTTGAGGGAAAATACGATAAAATACGCCTTTCCTCGGTCATCGACGGGGTCATCCTCGAGACCGGCGGCTTTGGCGTATTCAACGACAAGGAAAAACAAAATCTCATTCGCCGCCTCGCGCTGTCAAGGGGGCTGCTCATTTTAACCGACAGCGACGCCGCCGGTTTCAAGATTCGTTCGTTCATCGGCAGTCTCGTCCCGCCCGAGACGGTCGTACACGCCTATATCCCCGATGTCTTAGGCAAGGAGCAGCGCAAGACCGCGCCGTCTAAAGAGGGCAAGCTCGGCGTCGAGGGCATCTCACAGATTGTCCTGACTACCTCGCTGCGGCAGGCGGGCGTGTGCTGTGAGGAGACCCGTGAGCCGCGTAAGCACGTGACAAAGACCGATTTTTACGAGGACGGACTCAGCGGCAAAGCCGAGAGCCAAAGGCGCAGGCAGGCGCTTCTGAAACGGCTTGACCTGCCGTCAAGGCTGTCGGCAAATTCGCTGTTACAGCTGATAAACGCCTTTATGACATATGACGAGTACAAAGAAACCGTCAGGGAGATGACCGATGCAAAAAAATGACGAAATACCCTTAATTATAGAAGATTATACCTCCGAGGGCAACGGCGTCGGACGGGTTGACGGTCTTGCCGTATTCGTTCCGAACACCGCCATAGGCGACACAATTCGTTGCCGTATCATCAAAATTAAACCACATTACGCGATTGGTAAATGTATGGAAATCGCCGCGCCGTCAAAGGACAGGATAAAACCGGATTGCCCCGTCTTTTCACAGTGCGGCGGCTGCGCTTTTAGGCACATCTCCTATGACGCGGAGCTTGCGCATAAGGAAAAACGCGTTAAAGAAGCGTTCAGGCGTCTTTCCCATATGGACGTCCCCCTTGAGCCGATCCTCGGCGCAGAGCGCATAGACGGCTACCGCAACAAGGCGCAATACCCCGTCGCCGTTGAGAACAACGAGGTCAAGATCGGCTTCTACGCGCCGCGCAGCCACCGCGTGATCGACTCATGCGGCTGCGCCCTCCAACCGCCCGAATTTGCACAGGCGGCTAAGCTGCTGAAAGCATTCATAAAGAAACACAACGTCAGCGTTTATGACGAAACGACAGGCAGAGGGCTTATCCGGCACCTCTACCTGCGTAAGGCGTTTGCCACGGGCGAGCTGATGGTCTGCGTCGTCATAAACGGCAAGGACCTTTTGCACGGTCAGAGTTTACTCGAAACGCTGAAAGACTTAAGCGGCTTTAAGACGCTCCTATTAAACACCAATACCGACGACACCAACGTCGTGCTCGGCGCGCGCTGTAAAACTTTGTACGGCGACGGCTTTATCACCGACGAGCTGTGCGGTCTGCGCATCAAGCTCTCGCCGCTCTCGTTTTATCAGGTCAATCACGAACAAGCCGAACGGCTATATAAAACAGCCGCCGCGTTTGCCGCCCCTAAACCGACCGACACCCTTTTAGACCTCTACTGCGGCGCCGGCACCATCGGTCTGTCGATGGCAGGCGGCGTCAAACAACTCATCGGCGTCGAGATCGTCCCCGACGCCGTCAGGGACGCCTTAGAAAACGCCGCCATAAATGGCATCAAAAACGCCCGCTTCCTCTGCGCCGACGCCGCAGTAGCGGCAAAAACACTGGAGGAGGAGGGCACAACGCCCGACACCGTCATTTTAGACCCGCCCAGAAAGGGCTGCGACAAAGAACTGCTCGAAACCATAGCCGCCATGAACCCCGAAAAAATTGTCTACGTCTCCTGTGACCCGGCAACGCTCGCCCGCGACTGCGCAATCCTCACGGAGCTGGGTTATACGGTCAAGCGCGCCGCTCCGGTGGATATGTTCCCCCGCACACCGCATATGGAGTGCGTGGTATTGATGTCAAGGGTAAATTGAAGAGGGTGAAAAACGCCTTGAAACAAAGGGATTTTCGCTTTTTCACGTCGAAAACCACAGTCTGAAAATCAAATAATTTTGCCCCGTGGGAACAAGTCCAAAGAAGCGTTTTTCCTTGTGACAGAACGATTTTGATGTCACCGCTTCGCGAGTGCACAGGATTGATAATACCCTTCGACGAGTATACAGGATAGATGTTAGAGGTTCTCGTGTGGACGACTTGGAAGTTTTTTTTCGCCGGTGTGTGTGAACAGGTTGGATGTTGTTGTAACGTATACCGCTATTACAACGATTAAAAAATTTATTAAGGAGATATTATACGATGAATGATAGTAACATATTTGAAAAAGTAGAAAAAAACATTGATAATCTTGTGGAGCAAAATGTTTCATGGTCAATCCCTGTAACCCATGCAGAAATCGAAAAAGCAAGGAATGGCATTTTCGAAATCAGTATTTCTGGTAATAAGCTGTTACCGAGAAGTTGGTTCCCGGAAAAAATGAAGGATATCAAACTACTCTGCCTTGCGGGAGCCGGGGGACAACAAGCTCCTCTATGCGCAGCTGCGGGCGCTAATGTAACGGTGTTAGACCTATCAAAAAATATGCTGCTTCGTGATAAAGCTGTCGTTGAAAAAGAAAATCTCTCAATTAAAATAGAGCAGGGAAATATGTGCGATATGTCGAGATTTTCCGATGAGTGTTTTGATATTATTATAAATCCACCCTCTTTGTTCTATGTCCCGAATGTCACACCTGTTTATCAAGAATGTTGTCGTATCCTAAAAAAAGGCGGTAGTTTCATATTGTGTGCCCCTAATCCAGCAAATTATTTGTGTGAATATATTCAGGATGGGGACTATTATATAGCGTGCAATAAACTACCATATAAATCCTATGAGCATGATAATCAAGGGGATTGGATTGAATATGGACATACTTTAGATAATTATATAGGCGAACTAACTAGGAGTGGTTTTTGCATAACGGGATTTTTTGAAGACGGTTATGACAACAATAGCGACGCTGCTGATTTTTTAGAAACGTGTTTTGTTATAAAGGCGATAAAGAAGTAATACCGAAAAATTCTAATATTAGCGAAAATTTAATATAAAATAAAGCAAAGTCCAGAATATATAAATCCCCAAACGACTTTGCTTTTATCATTCTTATTCCTTCACCTCCACCGTCACGCCGGACTTAAATTCCACGATGAATTTGTCCGCGGCAACTTGTTTGCCACTGTAAACGGTGACCTTTTCAATCAACCGCCGGACAAGCGGTTCGTAGGGTTTTATTATCAATCTGACGATCTCGTTCCACGTCGAGTGCTTGGTATTAATAACAAAGGAGGTGCGCCAGTTCGGTGCGTGTAATATAGTTGGGTGAGAGACCTGACCCGACAAAGGTTAGCGACCAGTCGGTACTGAGTCCTTGGAGCCGAAGCCGTGAGGTGAGGTTTAAGCGTAGGACAGGGAGTGCGAGAGCCGCAATGCGAAAGCGTGAAGCGATTCAGCCCCGTAAGACATAAAGAACGGAAGCCGATGTGTTCTCCTTCACAGCAGGCAGAAAGAACCGACCGTAAACGCGAGGTTGGTGAGAATCCGTCGGGGTCCATAGAGCGTGGCGAGCGCACAAGAGTAATACACGCATACCTGGGAGGTCTGACAGGCTCCGCAAAGCGGTGAAATCCGCAATGAGAGCGGTAGATTCAAGCAAGGTATTGTAAACTAAGCGCGAAACGAAGGCTTGTCAGAAGTCGGATTGCCTCATAGTAGCGGTGAAGCCGGTGAAAGCCGGTGGAGCGAAGGGGGCAACAAATCAGCGTTTTCCAAAGGAAAGCACGGGTAACACAGGAGGTTACGGGTACGTGGAACAAGAACTGAAGGAAATAAGGTATCAGTCCAGAACCTATGCGAAGCTGGAAACACTGATGAATCGTGTCAATGCGACAAGTGTCAAGGAAGCACACAGAAAGCAGGTACAAAACAAGGCGGTCGGCATAGATGGAATGACTAAGGCGGAGTACGGGGAGAAGCTGGACGAGAACGTGGCGGATTTAATCGCCCGAATGAAGCGATTCAGCTACAAGCCGCAACCCGTACGCAGGGCATACATTCCAAAGGCTAACGGAAAAATGCGTCCGCTGGGGATACCCGCATACGAAGACAGACTGGTACAGAGCGTCATGGCTGGATTGCTGAATGACATCTACGAGGAGCGGTTTCTGGATTGCTCCTACGGATTCAGACCCGAACGGAATGCGCACATGGTGGTACGGGAAATCAATCAGACCATTATGACAAAGAAGGTCAACTATGTGCTGGAAGCCGACATCAAAGGGTTCTTTGATAATGTAGACCATGATTGGCTGATGAAATTTCTTGAGAACGACATCGCGGACAGGAATTTCCTGCGTTATGTGAAGCGATTTCTCATCGCGGGCATAATGGAGGGAGCAGAACGGAAAGAAAGCGACAAAGGGACACCGCAGGGTGGACAGATTTCGCCGGTGCTGGCGAATGTGTATCTGCACTATGTGCTTGATTTGTGGTACGAAAAGGTGCTGCGGAAACAGTGCAAAGGTGAAGTGTATTATGTGCGGTACGCAGACGATTTTCTGCTGATGTTTCAGTATGAAAACGAAGCGCTGGAGGTTATGGAAGCCTTGATAGCACGGCTCGGCAAGTTTGGGCTGGAAGTAGCGGAGGACAAAACGCGCATTCTTCCAATTGGACGGTTCAAAGGGACAAAAGAGGACTTTGATTTCTTGGGGTTTACATTCTTCAATACGCAGACCAGAGAAGGAAAATATCGGCTGGGAGTGCGAACAAGCAAGAAGAAATTGAAATCAAAGAAACAGAGTGCCAAGGCGTGGTTGCATGAAAACATGCACAAGCCGGTCAGTGAAACTATGAAACACATTCAGTTATCGCTTCAAGGGCATTGTAACTACTATGGTATCAGTGGCAATTTTCATATGGTTGAAAACTTTTGGATATACGTAAGGTATACGACCTATCGAACGCTTAACCGCAGACATCAAAAACGGAGCATGAAATGGGATAAGTTCCAAAGGATATGGGATTTCTATGTGAAAAAACCACACCTAACGAAAGACATCTGGAACTGGAAACCAAAGTTGGTTTGAAGAGCCGTATGCGGGAAAACCGCACGTACGGTTCTGTGA